>CAZTML010000010.1:0-10516 GCA_964614935.1 uncultured Clostridia bacterium
TTTTCTGGCATACATCATCACATATTATGGCTAATGCTATAAAAAGATTGTGGCCGGATGCAAAACTTGCAATAGGACCTGCAATTGACAATGGATTTTATTATGACATCGATGTAGAGCACAGATTTGTCCAAGAAGACTTAGAAAAAATCGAGGCTGAAATGAAGAAGATTGTTAAGGAAGGTCATGAATTAGAAAGATTTGAACTTCCAAGACAAGAAGCAATGAAATTCATGGAAGAAGAAAATGAAGATTACAAGGTAGAGCTAATAAATGATTTGCCAGAAAATGCTGTTATTTCATTTTACAAACATGGAGACTTTGTTGACCTTTGTGCCGGACCTCATTTATTGAATACTAAAAAACCAAAGGCCTTTAAATTATTAAGCATTGCCGGAGCTTATTGGAGAGGAAATGAAAACAATAAAATGCTCCAACGTATTTACGGTATTTCTTTTGAAAAAGCAAAAGACTTGGAAGAATATCTAAAAATGCTTGAAGAAGCGAAGAAACGTGATCATAGAAAGTTAGGAAGAGAATTAGATTTGTTCTTCATGTCAGAAGAAGGTCCCGGATTTCCTTTCTTCCTTCCAAAAGGTGTTGAAGTCAAAAATGAACTTATGAAATATTGGAGAGAAGTTCATAAAAAAGCAGGCTATGTTGAAATAGAATCACCTATTATTTTAAACAGGCATTTGTGGGAAACTTCAGGTCACTGGTATAATTACAAAGAAAATATGTACGCACTACAGATTGATGAAGAAGATTATGCAATTAAACCAATGAACTGTCCCGGAGGAATTTTAGCATATAAAAATTCTATGCATTCCTACAGAGATTTCCCTCTTAGAATGGGAGAGGTAGGGAGAGTCCACAGACATGAATTATCAGGAGCCTTGCACGGTTTAATGCGTGTAAGAGCATTTACACAGGATGATGCCCATATATTCATGCTAGCTGAACAAATTAAGGATGAAATAAAAGGTGTAGCTCAGTTAATTGATGAAATGTATTCTACTTTCGGATTTACTTACCACGTAGAACTATCTACAAGACCTGAAAAGTTCTTAGGAGAAATTGAAGACTGGGATATGGCAGAAGCAGCATTAAAAGCAGCTTTAGAGGAATTGGATTTAGACTTTATAATCAATGAAGGAGACGGTGCTTTTTACGGTCCTAAAATTGATTTCCACTTAACTGACTGTATAGGTAGAACTTGGCAGTGTGGAACAATACAATTGGACTATCAGTTGCCACAGCGTTTTGAATTGGAATATGTAGGGGCAGACGGTCAAAAGCACAGACCAATAATGATTCATAGAGTTGCATTTGGAAGCATTGAAAGGTTTTTGGGAATTCTTATTGAACAATACGCAGGAGCATTCCCGACATGGCTTGCACCGGTACAGGTAAAAATTCTTCCTATTTCAGATAAATTCATGGACTATGCTAAAGAAGTTAAAGCTGAATTAGAAGCACTAGATATAAAGGTTGAATTAGATTCAAGAGCTGAAAAAATAGGATATAAAATAAGAGAAGCTCAGATGGAGAAAGTTCCTTTCATGTTCGTTGTAGGTGAAAAAGAAGTTGAAAGCAAGACAGTTTCTGTAAGAGAAAGACGAGAAGGCGATCTTGGTGCTATGAGTATCGATGAAATCAGTTCTATGATCTTAAACAAAATTAAAATAAGAGAAAATGATTCACCACAATTAGTTTAATAATAAAATAGATAAAAAGAGGCTATGCTAATTAAAATGATGCATGCCTCTTTTTTTAGTTGAGAGCATAGCTCCCGTCATTCTACGCAGTGAAAGATGCCCTAACCCTATTATTCATAGTTTTGAGATCCTTAACTATCGTTCAGGATGACAATTTAGTACTTATTCGTTTATCGTGTAAATATATATTGAAATTTCATAAAAACTTATATAATATATAATCATAAGATTAAAGAGGAGGCAATGATGGGCACAGTATATTCAGATGTTCAATATCATATTAATATGAAAGAAGGAGATGTGGGTAAGTATGTAATATTGCCCGGAGATCCAAAAAGATGCATTAAAATCGCAAAATATTTTGACAATCCTCAGTTAGTTGCAGATAGTAGGGAATATGTTACATATACAGGCTATCTAGATGGAGTAAAGGTAAGCGTAACATCAACAGGCATAGGAGGACCTTCTGCATCAATTGCAATAGAGGAATTAGTAAATATAGGAGCAGACACATTCATAAGAGTTGGTACTTGCGGAGGAATGAATGTTGATGTAATGGGTGGTGACCTTGTAATTGCTACAGGAGCAATCAGAATGGAAGGCACAACCAGAGAATATGCACCTATAGAATTTCCAGCAGTTGCAGATTTTGGAATAACTAATGCACTAATAAGAGCTGCAGATAGCTTAAATAAAAAATATCATGTAGGTGTCGTTCAGTGCAAAGATTCCTTTTATGGCCAGCATTCACCGGAAACAAAGCCTGTATCTTATGACTTAACAAACAAGTGGGATGCATGGATGAAAATGGGCGCCTTGGCATCAGAAATGGAATCAGCTGCCTTATTTATAGTTGCAGCTTATAGGCATGTTAGAGCAGGCTCAATATTCAATGTGGTAGCCAACCAGGAAAGAAGAAGATTAGGACTAGATGATCCCCAAGAACACGATACAGAAGCTGCCATCAAGACAGCAATTGAAGCATTGCGTATTTTAATCAAAGAAGATAATAAATAAAAAAAAGGATTCTTACTGTCTAATTACAATAAGAATCCTTTTTTTTGTGCCCCCATACCGCTTATACTTTTATGGTTTTCCATTTTCCAGTATTATACCTTATAAGGACAAGTGTAGAACGTATGGTTTGATCAGCTATAAATGCAATCCATGCACCTTCAAGTCCCATATTCCATACATTTATCAAGTACATAGCTAAAAATGGTCTAATAAGCAATACTGTTATGAAAGTAATTATTGCTGTAGCCCTTGTATCTCCGGCACCTCTTAAGGAACCTGATAAAATAAACTGAGATGATTGAAGGGGCTGAGTAAGACCTACAAACATCATAATTTTTGCTCCTTGAGCGATTATAGAGGGGTCATCATTGTAAAGACCGACTATATTTTCTCCCCAGAATATAAAAATTACTCCAAGTATTATTGATACAGACATTCCGAGTCTTCTTGTTCTGTGAACATATGCATGAGCCATATCCGGACGGTTTTTCCCGAGGCTTTGTCCTGTAAGGGATGTAGCAGATACCGCAAATCCCTGACCGTTCATAAATGACATTCCTTGAATGTTCATACATATTTGGTGGACTGCATATGCAAAAGTACCAAGACCGGTAATTGTTTTTGTATATAATATAATTCCAGCACGCATTAATAATTGTTCAAGCATAGCAGGTAAACCAATAGTTAAAATTTGCTTTAAAGAATGAGGGTCTGGTTTGAAACCATCCTTAAAACGAAGGTGTAAGTATTGATCCCCCTTCATTATATAGACTAAAGCAAAAACAAAAGCTACAAGTTGACCTATTATTGTTGCCAGGGAAGCACCTGCCACTTCCATACGTGGAAATCCATAGTGTCCTTCTATTAAAAGATAATTTAAGATTACATTTACAACATTTGACGTAAGATTATATATCATTGCTGTCCTTGAGTTTCCGACACCTCTTAATGTTGCTGTAATCGTGGAAGCAAGTGCCATGAAGGGAAAACCAATCATCTGAATTTGTAAATAGATAGTACCACCATTTAATGTACTTTCCTCGGCAGCACCCATAAAGCGGACAAAATCTTCTGCAAAAATATAACCTATTACTGAAGAAATTACAGAAAATATCAAGGTAATCATCAAGGCTTGCCTAAGTATTAAATTAGCTTTTTCCTGTTCTCCAGCGCCTTTATACCTGGCAACCATGGCAGTAGCACCAACATTCATTGCCAAGAAAACTGTCATGAGTAAAAACTTTGGCTGGACAGTAAGTCCTACTGAAGAAATTGCCCAAGCTCCAAGCCCACCAACCATCATCAAGTCCACCATGGACGCAAGCTGTGTTAAAGTAAGTTCGACAACAGAAGGCCATGCAATTCTCACAATATCGGTATAAAGCATTTTAGAAGTTACGTCGGGAGGAAGTTCGTTTTTTTTCACATCATCGATTTGAATATCTTCGCCGTCTTCTACCAAGTCTAAGGCAAGGCTAAAAGTTTTAGATTTTTTAGTCGTTTCCATTAGTACTCCTTTAATTTGGTGGGAAAGGACATGTACATGGCAATTTGTTGCCATTGACCTGTCGTTATAATGAGAGGTCATACAAAAGGCCGCTTTTGCGACCAGTAATGTCCTTCAATAATATGATAAATATATAGTATCATGTACAAAAATCAAAGTCAACCAATGCAAAAGTAATTTATTTCCTTTTTATATTAAGAATCTTAAAATATTCTTTTGTTTTCTAATCTAATTTTAATTTTTAACTAAAACATAATTAATTCGGTGGTGGTATCTTATATATAAGAATAGAATTAAGAGAAAAAATAAAATATTATAGGAGGAATAATTATGAAAGTAACATTAGAACAAATCGATGAACTAAGAAACAGAGTAAATGTTAGCTATGAAGAAGCAAAGAGTACCCTTGAAAAAAATGACGGTGATTTAATTAAATCAATTATAGAACTTGAAAAGAAAAAGGGAATAAAACATGGAAAGCAAAACAAAAGAAATTTCACAGGTATTGCAAATAAGCTTTTAGCTTTAAGGATGTCCATAAAAAGTAAAGAAGGAAATACACTTTTAAATGTGCCCTTAGTTCTAGTGCTGATTGCATTTATGATGGCATTCTGGGTAGTAATTTTCGGATTAGTTGTAGCTATAATGACATCTTGTAAAATAGACATATATAGAGCTAAATCAATGAATGTTAATGACATAAAGAAAAATGTTCAGCAAACAGTTGATAAAATTAAAGTTAAATCTGATGAAATTCTTAGGGATGAAGAAGTAGTTCAAACTGAAGAAACTGAAAATGAAATTATCATTGAATAGTAATTAATAGCATTAAATAAAATATCAGGTCATTGGCCTGATATTTTAAATTATAGTTACTGTTCAGACCCAACTGGCTCTGTCATCTGAGCGATAGCGATGGATCTCAGGCTTTAAGAGATGATAAAATTATAATAAACAATTGAAAAATAAGGTAATTAATAGTACAATAAAGCAAAAACGAGGTAGTTATGGGTAAGAAAAAAATTTTAATAGTCGAGGACGAACAAAAAATAGCTCGTTTTTTAGAGCTAGAATTAAAATATGAAGGCTATGATGTCGATATAGCAATCAACGGTAGAGATGGCTTGGAAAAAGGAAAATCGGATGATGTTGATTTGATAATTCTTGATTTAATGTTACCTGGCTTAAGCGGTATTGAGGTATGTCGCAGGCTTAGGCAAAGTTCTGATGTTCCAATAATAATGCTAACTGCCAAAGACGATGTTTCAGACAAGGTTACAGGTCTTGACATAGGAGCTGACGACTACATGACAAAGCCATTTGCCGTAGAAGAATTATTAGCAAGGATTAGAGTTTTATTAAAAAGACGCAACAATAGAATTCAAGAAGAAGATTTGTTAGAAATAGGCAAGCTGAAACTATCCAAAAATAATTACAAGGTCGAATACGACAATGAAAATATAGAGCTTACAAAAAAAGAATTTGAACTACTAGAGTACCTTATGCGAAACAAAAATATCGTTCTATCAAGAGAAAAGATATTAGATAATGTTTGGGGATATGATTATTACGGGGATACAAATATAATTGATGTATACATAAGGTATATAAGAAGCAAGATTGACCAGAAATACAATGTAAGTCTTATTGAAACAGTAAGAGGAGTAGGCTACATAATTAGAGATTGAAGGAAATAATATGGTAAAGAAAATATTGCGCGCATTTATAAACTTAATTCTTTATCCTTTTAGAATAATTCTAACAGTATTAATAGGTCTTGTTAAAAGGCTTAAATTTTCTATTGCCTTTAAAATTTCTACAACTTATTTAATACTCAACATCGTAATAATTATGACTGTTGCACTTACAACTACGGCAGGTTATTTAATCTTTGAGCTGCAGAAATTTGAAAATTCAGTAGCATCAAAAGATGCGGATAATATTATAAGCATTTTTCCAAATATAGGGTTTATAGATGTTAGGGATGAAGACTATAATTCTTTCGAAATATTTGATGAGAACTTAAATACTTACTATTCAAGTGGAAGGGAAGGCAGGTATGCTAACTCTATTATTGTTGTTGTAGAAAAAATATTTCGTAACAATGAATATGTATATTCTGAAAGCTTCATCCACAATGGGTCCAACTATTATCTGAATATAGACTATCCAGTGGAAGGTATGTTAAATGATGCCTGGAGAATAAGCATTATAGTTTTAATATCTGGTGCCATAGGCCTTATGTTTTTTGTACCTATAGTTTCTAACACCAGTAATAGGCTAATAGGTCCAATTAAAAATATGACGGAAATAACCAAGACCATAACAGTAAACAATATAAATACCAGGCTAGATGTAAAGGGGACACAGGATGAATTAAAAGAATTATCCCAAACCTTCAATGAGATGATGGACAGAATAGAGGGGGGCTACAAGACACAGCAACAGTTTGTTTCAGATGCATCCCACGAACTAAGGACACCTATAGCTGTTATCAAGGGTTATGTCAATATGCTTGACAGGTGGGGTAAAAACGATAAAGCCATTTTGGAAGAATCCATAGAAGCAATTAAAAATGAAACAGACAATATGCAAGACTTAATAGAAAAATTATTGTTTATAGCTAGAAGCGATAAAAGCACATTGAATTTCACAAAGGAAGACTTTAGAATTTCTACTGTTTTAAATGAAATTGAAAAAGAAACAAAAATGCTTGATACAAAACATAAGCTATACTTTAAATTTTATGATGATGTAACCCTTTATGGCGATAAAATGAGAATAAAACAAGCTGTGAGAATATTAGTGGAAAATGCAATGAAATATACTCCTGCCGGTGAATATATAATGGTTTCAGGCTTCATTGAGGACGAATATTATGTCATTAAAATTCAAGATACAGGTGTAGGTATTCAAAAGGACGATTTGGATAAAATATTTGACAGACTTTACAGAGCGGAGGAGTCTAGAAGCAAACAAGTCAGCGGTCATGGACTCGGACTATCCATCGCTAAAATAATAGTCCTAGGTCACAAGGGCAAAATTAAAGTTAAAAGCACACCTGGAAAAGGGTCAGAGTTTTCTTTGATGTTTCCTCATCTTGAATCTTGATAACTGAAATTTATGACTTCCTACCTAATTACTTAATTATCGACAAAATGTATCAAAATTAGTCAGGGAAAAATCCTTTTATTAATAGTATAATGCTTGTACATTAGACAGAAAGGATGATTTTGTGAATATTCAGTTTATAGGAACAGGACAAGTACTAACAATCAAGCTCAAGGGTGAATTAGACCATCACAGCGCCGACGAAGCAAAAGTTTTGATTGATGAAAAAATCAAAAAAGAAAAATTTAATAAATTAGTAATAGATTTTAAAGGCGTAGACTTCATTGACAGCTCAGGTATAGGATTTGTTATTGGCCGATATAAAGTAATAAGAAAGCAAAATGGTGTAATCGAAATAGTAAATGCCAGCAAAAAAGTCAGAAAAATTTTAGATATGAGCGGCATTGGAAAAATAATTAATATAAAATAGGGGGATAAAATGCATAATAATTATATGTATATTAAAATACCAAGCTTATCTGTTAATGAATCCTTTGCAAGAGCTGCAGTTGCAGCATTTTGTTCAAGTTTAAATCCAACCATGAACGAAATATCCGACATTAAAACTGCAGTATCTGAAGCAGTAACAAATTCAGTGGTACATGCCTATGAAGACCAAATTGGGGAAATTGAAATTCAATGCAGAATCAAGGGGCAACTAGTAGAAATAATAGTTGAAGATTTCGGTTGTGGAATTGTCGATGTAGATAAGGCAAGAGAACCTCTGTATACTACTAAGCCAGAATTAGAACGTTCCGGTATGGGTTTTTCAGTTATGGAATCATTTATGGATGAACTTGTTATTTTATCAGAAAAGAATGTTGGAACAAAAGTAATTTTAAGAAAAAAAATATCTGAGAAAAAATCAAAGTTATTAAATGAAGAAAGCGATGATGAAAATCAAGAAGACGAATAAATGAAATCTCTGTCATACTGATCATAGCGAAGTATCTCATTTTTAAAGGCATGAGATTTGACACTGCATTCGGAATGACAATAAGTTCAAAGTTATTTGTCTGAATTACAGAAGAGATAAAATTTAACATATTATAATAAAAAAGGCACTATTAGTGCTTTTTTTATTGTATTCAAATATCTTTTTTGCAGATAATAGTCTTGAGGTGATTTATATGAAAAAAAAGATATTTTTATTAGTATTAATTTTGATTATTGGCTTAACTGCTGTATATTTCAATAACAGTATAGACAGATCACTAAAAAAAATACCTGAAAGTGCTGTTTTATTATAGCCAGTAGGAAGTAAAACTCTTTAGGAGGAAAAATGAAATACAATAAAGACAACTATAAAAAGGTAGTTGATGAATTAACACCCAAAAATAAAATGCTAAAAAATTGTATAATGGCTTTTATTTTCGGTGGTGCAATATGTTTATTGGGAGAAATTATCAATGATTCCTTTGTTGCCTGGCTAGATATACCTGACAATGAAGCATCACCTATGACATCAGTAGTTTTAATTGCACTAAGTGCACTGCTGACAGGTTTAGGTTGGTATGATAAGCTAGGGAAATTTGGTGGAGCCGGAACAGTAGTACCTATAACAGGTTTTGCAAATTCAGTAGTTTCTCCCGCTTTAGAGCATAAAAGGGAAGGATATATCTTAGGAACAGCTGCAAATATCTTCAAATTAGCAGGACCTGTTTTGTTATTTGGGTATTTCTCATCTTTTATAGCAGGTTTATTGAGCATGTTATTTATGTAAGGGAGGAAGAATGAAAAACACTAAAAAGCTAGGAAGAACTTTTAAAATTCAAAATGATGTAGTAATAAGAGATACATTCACAATAGCAGGACCCAAAGAAGGGGAAGGACCTCTTAAAGGTAAATTTGATTTGGTACTTGACGATGATATATGGGGGGAGGACTCCTGGGAAAAATGCGAATTGAAAATGCAGAAAACCGCAGTAGAAAATTTAAAAAATAAAAATAATTTAATAAATGAAAATATTGACCTTTTAATTTCAGGTGATTTATTAAACCAAATAACCTCTTCTTCTTTTGCTGCAAGAGACTTGGAATTGCCATACATAGGGGTTTACGGTGCTTGTTCAACAATGACATTAACAATGGGATTAGGTGCCTTAATAATTGACGGAGGATTTGCTGAAAATGTAATTTGTGTTACATCAAGCCATTTTGCTAGTGCAGAAAGACAGTATAGATTACCTCTTGAAATGGGTGGACAACGTCATATGTCAGCCCAGTGGACAGTAACGGGTTCTTGTGCCGTATGGCTTTCAAATCATGGAAAGGGACCCAAAATAAAACATGTTACCTTTGGAAAAATAATTGATTTAGGAGTCAAGGATGCAAATAACATGGGAGCTGCCATGGCACCTGCTGCTTATGATTCATTAAGTCAACACCTGCAGGATACAGGCATTGATTACGATATGATTGTTACAGGAGACTTAGGATCAGTAGGTAAAGCTATAGTAAATAAAATGTTCAACGAAGACAATAAGAGCATTGAGTCAAAATATGATGACTGTGGCACAATTATTTTTGATCTTAAGAAACAAGATGTACATGCGGGAGGAAGCGGTTGTGGCTGTTCGGCAACAGTCTTTGGTTCATTCTTCTATAAAAAACTATTGAATAAGGAACTGCAGAAACTCCTCTTTGCATCTACGGGAGCACTTCATTCACCAACTGCGAGTCTTCAAGGAGAAAGCATTCCGGGAATTGCCCATTGTCTCGGGATTGAGGTTTAGGAGGAAAATTATGAACTATGTTATGAGTTTTGTAATAGGTGGTTTAATATGTGTACTAGGTCAGATTATAATCGATACATTCAAGAAAAATAACGCATATTTGCTTGTCTTGTTAGTAGTAACAGGTAATATATTAGGATTTTTCGGGGTTTATGATAAGTTAGTTGAAATAGGGCACTCAGGAGCTACAGTTCCACTTCTTGGTTTTGGAAACTCATTAGCCAAGGGAGCAATGGAAGAAGCAGCTTCAAAAGGATTTATGGGAGCACTTAGCGGAGGAGTAATGAAAACAGCTCCTGGGGTGGCAGCAGCCTTAATATTTGGTTACATTGTAGCTATAATATTTAATCCCCATGGAGATAAATAGCATGGATAAATTAGTGATAGAAATTTAAAAGAGTTCAGAATTTTGATTCTGAACTCTTTTT
>CAZTML010000010.1:10616-24420 GCA_964614935.1 uncultured Clostridia bacterium
GAAAAATGGGGTTAGGGCATCTTTAATTTTCTATTGATTCAATTATGTTTTCTATTGGGGATTCTGGTTCTGCTTCTCCTGATGATTCTTCTGAAGGCTCAAATTCGTCAATTATCTCATTGATAATATTTTCTAAAATATCACTGCCTTCGCCGTTTTCACCATTCTCACCGTTTTCGCCGTTTCCACCATTTTCTTCTTCATTAAGCCAATTGTTGTAATGCCACTTAGTATGAATGTAGCAAGTTCTAGTTGGAACCTGGTATTCATAATCAGCTGTCAAGAGTCCGGTGAAAGCTAAATCTTTAGTTTCAATACCTAAAACATGAGTTATTTGATTATTATCATCAATTGTTACCTGGCCTGCATATATTTGCTGAAGTTCTTCTGGAGAAAATACAACTCTATCTGCCAAAACCTGATGATATAACTTTTTAGCTTCATAATTTGAAGTTTTTACTTCAGGATCATATAGTGGATCTCTGGCTACAAAAACTCTTTCTTCTATTAAGTTTCCTGGACAGTATTGGTTCTTTAACATATGAAAGCCTATGTACTCATGTGCGCCTGTGCATATTTCAACCTTAACATGCATATCACATGTTTCTGTAGGCTGAGTTCCAGGTATAAAGTATTCAGTAATAACTTGGCTACCTCTTTGGTCATGAGCACATAAGTCGCTTGGTAGTTTTCCTGATTGAGAACAAACAGCTACAGGTATTAAATTTGGATGTCGTGTAAATGTTGCAGGTGGCAGACCTTCATGTATAGGAGTCATTACTGCGCTCCAAAGTCTTGCATTGTAGCCACTGTCTATATTGATGGAAAGTTTCATTTGCACATTATCATTTCCAACCCAAATTCCTCCCACATAGTAGGGTGAATATCCAATAAACCAGAAGTCTCCATTTGCTTGAGTAGTACCGGTTTTTCCTGCAACTTCAATACCTAATTCACCAGGAAGCCTAGCTCTGTATGAAAGTCCCGGATTAACAGTAGACCTTAAAACATCCGTCATCAATGAAGCAACTTCTGGGCTAACTACAACACGTGTTTCCGGTATATTATCTAATATTGTCTCATCTTTAGAATTAAGAACTTTTGTGTAAACAATAGGTTCTATATATACGCCATCATTAGCAATTGCACCATAAGCAGCAGTCATTCCCAATGGGGAGAATCCTTTTGTAAGTCCTCCTAATGCAAGAGAGGCCAAATTCACATCGTTGTAGTGCGGATCTTCTTGTGGTGTTACAAAGCTATCATTACTAGGGTTATTTGAATCTATTAAACCTAAATTTGTCAAAGAAGAAATAGCAGCATCAAGACCGATTGTTTCAAGCATGGTAACTGCATTTGTATTTATTGACTGTTCTACTGATTTACGCAGGGTTTGTATACCCCAATATTTTATTCCTCTATGTTCATACCAGTTCTTTGGCCATCTGTCGCCATTTGCATTGTATTTTGGAAGGTCATCTATAGGATGTGCAGCTGAATACCCTAAATCAAGGGCCGGCAAATATACAGACAGTGGTTTAATTATAGACCCCGGCTGTCTTGCAGCATCTACAGCCCTATTAAATGTCCTAGAACCTTCAATTTGCCTTCCGCCAATCATTGCTTTGATCTTCCCTGTTTTGTAATCCATGATAACGGAAGCTGATTGAGGCTGGACAATACCTTTTTCTTGATAGAAGAAATATCCTTCAGGTATTCTTAAAATTCCGTCACTTCCTATATCGAACATTTCAGGATTTTTATCAATGTAGTTTTTTGGAATTTTAAATGTTCCTTTTGTCCCGCTCTTTTCAAGGATTTCGTAATTGTTACCTACATTTAATGCTCCAATATTGTGAGCAACAAAGTTCATACCATCATCTATTGTATATGTATCAACAATATCAATTGTTGAAGTATAAATATCAAATTTCTTAGAGTTTATTACTAAGTTGCCACTTTCATCTATGCTGAATTCATCAGGAACGAGGTAAATACCATTATTTTCATCTATTATATTTTCTTTGGCATAATATATAAGCTGACCATTTTCATTCAAAATATTTAATCCTGAATCAAGCATACCTGTACCTTGACCACCTGACCATTTAAAGTATCTCCAGTCTTGGATGATAGGTCTGTCTTGTGCAGGTTCGCCTCCTAAGTATAAAACTGCAAAGTTTTCATAAGAGTCTTCCAAGGATTTTTGAATATTTACATCAATTGTTGTAGTTATAGTTAAGCCGCCTCTGTAGAGAAAATTTTCGGCTTCTTCATAGGTCATACCTTTAGAAGTCATTAAATCTTCCACAACTTTATCTTTTACATAATCCATTGGTGTTGAAGATATACCTTCTATTTTTGTCTGTCCGGGAGTTAAGGCAGCACGCATATCCTCTGCCATTGCTGAATCATACTCTTCTTCACTTATATATCCTAATTCAAGCATTCTATTTAATATAGTATGTTGCCTGTCTATTGCGGTTTGATTGTAGACACAAGCATATTGAACAGAACCTATATATACATATCCTACAATATCTTCTTCGGTAATATTATCTATGTTATCTAAATTGTATCTTTGAAAGGGAGCAAATGATGGTCCTTTTGCAGCTCCTGCCATTAATGCACCTTCTGCCAAGGTAAGTTCACTTACGTCTTTTGAATAATAGGTATAAGCTGCTGTTTGAACTCCATAAGCACTTTGACCAAGGGGTATGGTGTTCAGGTAGTTTTCAAGAATTTGATTCTTGGAAAGAACCCTCTCCATCTTAATAGATAAATAAGCTTCCTTAATTTTTCGATCCCAGGATTTTTCATCTGTTAAGTATAAATTTTTAACTAACTGTTGTGTAAGGGTACTAGCACCTTGTGCAGTTGAGTCACCGACTCTAAAATTGTTTAATAAAGCACCTGCAATACGCCTTACGTCAATGCCGGGATGGTCTTCAAAACGATGATCTTCAATTGCTATAAAAGCATTCTTTAAATTCATAGGAATTTGATTTAGTGGAACTATTTCCCTGTTTTCATTAGGGTCATGGATTTGTTCAATAACATTTCCTGCTTCATCAACAATTACAGAACTTTCAGTAAGGGTTCCAAGGACATTAGTAGGGTCTATTTCGGGAGCATTCTTAATTATTCCCATGAGCATTCCAAAAATAGCTCCACCCGCAATAATTGCAGCTACGAGAATAACAAGTAAGCTTACTCTAAAAATGACCTTTCTTTTCTTTTTTGCCCTAGACTTTTTCTTGTCTGTTTTATTCTTTAAATCCACATTATTCTCATTTATTTCAGGGTTCTTTTTTTCTTTTGACATTATATACCTCCGCTTTGATGCATTAGTTAGTATACCACAATTAAAACTAATATTGCCAAAAATTTATAATCTTACTAATTATAATATATAAAGATTGTGAAATCAATAGTTAGTAAAGCCACAAAGGAAAATTTACTGATATCTTAATAACTCTGGGATAATTATCCAATCCGTTATTGCTAGGAATAACCATTATATTGGATCTGAGCCCTGGTCATTCTGAGTCGCAGACGAAGAATCTCTTTTTTAAAAGACGAGATCCTTCGCTTCGCTCAGGATGACACCCCTTGGGTGTGAAGTGCATCATTTCAACTATCAGCTCAGAAACTCAGAAACTCTATAAAGATAATTGCAAAAAAGCATTTACTTTGATATATTGTATATACTATTGTTAATACTTAAAAGTACGGAGGATTCATGGAAAAAGAAAAATGTTTATTGGTTGCAGTACAGTTAGGCAACCAAGATGAAAATGATATGGAAGAGTTAGAGCTATTAGTTGAAGCAGCAGGGGGTCAAGTATTATCAAGCCTTGTCCAGAACAGACATAGTATTGACAACAGATTTTATGCAGGCCAAGGAAAAATTGAAGAAATAGCTAATTATGTAAAAGAACTGGATATTGATACGGTAATTTTCAATGATGAATTAAGTGGGTCTCAAATAAGAAATATAGAAGAGGTTGTCGAAGCAAAAGTAATAGATAGGACTAACCTTATACTTGATATATTTGCAAGAAGAGCCTTAACCAAGGAAGGACAGCTTCAAGTTGAATTAGCACAGCTAAAGTACACACTTCCTAGGCTTATAGGAGTAAATAAGAACCTTTCAAGGCTAGGTGGAGGAATAGGAACAAGGGGTCCCGGTGAACAAAAGTTAGAAATTGACAGAAGAAGGATTAAAGAAAAAATTTCCGATATTCAAAACCAATTAGAGCAACTGGAAAAGGTAAGAGAAACCAAAAGAAAGAAAAGAATGAAAGACCAAATTCCCATAGTATCCATAGTAGGATATACAAACGCTGGAAAATCAACCTTGTTAAATGCATTAATGGATGAGGAACATAAGGAAGATGCAGAAAGCAAGAAAGTTTATGCTGATAATATGCTTTTTGCAACTCTTGATACAGAACTGAGAAGGGTAAAGTTACCAGGAGGAAAAAATGTTGTTTTTTCTGACACAGTAGGATTTATCAAAAAACTACCAACCCAAATTGTAGAAGCCTTCCAAGGAACTTTGGAAGAAATTAAGTATTCAGACTTGATACTTCATCTTATTGATATAAATGATGAAAATTTACAACTACATAAAGAAACAACGACAAAACTGGTTGAAAAAATTACAGACAAAGAAATACCTGTTTTAACAGTATACAATAAGATTGACGAAATATTAGACGAAAGAACAACCACCTTATCAAACAATAATATTGTTTATATATCGGCTAAAAACAAATTCAACTTAGATCTTTTATTAGAAACTGTGGACAATAAAATTAACGGACCAAAAAACTTTTACACAATGAAAATACCTAACGACCAGTTGAAAACATATTACTGGCTTTTTGAAAACAGGATAACTGAAAATGCTGAATTTGACGGCCAAGGTGTTTCTTTAAATGCTTTATTGTACGAAAATGAAAAATCAGACTACCAAGAATATATAATAGGAGATAAGAATGAGTAATTATAAGTCTATCCATAAAGAAGGAAGAGATGAAATAATTATTAATAAATCGAGATTCATAGGCACATCATGTCCTGTTGAAACTGAAGAAGAAGCATTGGAATTTATAGACAGAATAAAGAAGGAATTCAAGGATGCAACTCACAATGTCTATGCCTATGTAATAGGAGAAAATTCAAATATTCAAAGATTTTCCGATGATGGAGAACCTAGTGGAACAGCGGGCATGCCTGTATTAAATGTAATAAAGCAGGAAGATTTGAGAAACACTGCTGTTGTTGTAACAAGGTATTTCGGTGGCGTAATGCTAGGTGCCGGAGGGCTTGTAAGAGCTTATACTAAAGGCTCAAAAATAGCCTTAGAAAGCGGAGTAATGGTAGACAAGAACCTATATTATGATGTATCCTTTAATTTAGATTACACTCTCCTAGGAAAAATGGATAATGAATTACTAATAAAGGATATAATAGTTGCTGATAGAATTTATGAAAATCAAGTACTCTTTAAGCTATTAGTGGATGCAGAAAAACTAGATGAAGTCAGGGATCTTATAAACGAAATTACTAGCGGTCAGGCTGATATTACAGTAGGACAGGCAACATACCTTTCAATAAAAGACGGAAAAGTTGTGCCGTCCTGAAAGTAAAAGTTGTGTCATTCCGAAAGTAAATCTCGTGTCATCCTGAATGTGGCTCTACTGTCATCCTGAACGCAGTGAAGGATTTTGTCTTTTAAAAACACCTAAATCTTAACTTAAGATTTAGAATGACACACTATGTACAAAATAATAACATTAAAAATTATTGAACTATGTAAAACAATATGATAAAATATCAAATCGTGAGAATGAGTTAAGAAGTGTATTAAGGAGGAATAATATGGCTGGACATTCGAAATGGAATAATATAAAAAATCGTAAGGGAAAACAAGATGCCTTAAGAGGTAAAATATTTACAAAACTTGCACGTACAATTACCGTGGCTGTAAGAGAAGGCGGAGACGACCCTGAATACAATTCATCATTAGCAACGGCAATCGAAAAAGCAAAGTCTCAAAATATGCCTAATGACAATATAGACAGAGCAATAAAAGCAGGTCTTGCAGCAGCATCAGGAGAAAATTTTGAAACAATTACTTATGAAGGATACGGTCCAAGCGGAACAGCATTTATGGTTCAATGTTTGACTGACAATAAAAACAGAACTGCAGCTGATGTGAGACACTATTTTTCAAAATACAACGGAAACTTAGGAACAACAGGATGCGTAAGTTACCTCTTTGACAGAAAAGGAGTAATTTCCATCGAAGCAAGCCACAGCATTGACGAAGATGAGTTAATGATGGCTGCCCTTGAAGCAGGAGCCGAAGATTTTGAAGCTGAAGAAGACAGCTATGAAATAACAACTGTACCTGAAGATTTTATCCAGGTCTTAAACAGCTTAAAAGAAGCCGGATACAAAGACATCAAAGGAGATGTTATGTATCTTCCTCAAAACTATGTAAAAGTAGATGACGAAGAAGCACTAAAAAACTTAGAAAAATTAATAGATGCCTTAGATGATAACGACGACGTCCAAGAAGTGTACCATAACTGGGATATGCCGGAAGAATGAGAGCAAATAAATGGAGGACAAAAGGTCCTTCTTTTTTTTTGAAAAAATTCTATATTTGTTTTAGATAATGTGATATACTAAACATATTAACCCAATAAATATACTAGGAGTGATGAATGTGGATTCTGAACCTTTACCTAAGCCTTGCGCAATAAAATTACACAACATATTCTTGGGAAACCATATTCACCACCATGGTTTCCCTTAAGCTTATGGAAAATAACATACTAAAGGAGGGAACATAATGAAAGAAGAAAGAATTTTAGAACTAATTGAACAAAAAAACTATATTGAATTAAAAAAAGAACTTGTAGATATGAACGAGGTAGATATTTCTGAAATATTTCTTGAGTTAGATCATTCTACATCTTTGCTTGTTTTTAGAATATTACCCAAGGACACTGCTGTTGAAGTATTTTCCCATTTTTCATCGGAACAACAGGCAAATATAATACAATCTGTATCAGATAATGAATTAAAACATATCTTGAATGAGTTGTTTTTTGATGACATGATCGACTTGATTGAAGAGATGCCGGCAAATATAGTCAATAAAATTTTATCCAACTCAAGTGCAGAAGAAAGAAAATTAATAAACCAATTTTTAAAATATCCTGCTCATTCAGCTGGAAGTTTGATGACAATTGAATATGTTGAGCTTAAAAAGAATATGACTGTGGAAGAAGCATTAGCCCATATAAAAGAAACAGGACTAAGCAGAGAAACAGTATACACATGTTATGTTACCGATAAGAACAAGAAATTAGAAGGAATAGTTTCACTTAGAAACTTAGTTGTTTCTGATTCAGATAAAGTAATAGCTGATTTTTTACAAGAAGAAGTTATATTTGTAGAAACTCACGATGACCAGGAAGATGTTGCAGGTATTTTTAAAAAGTATGGTTTTATGGCGCTGCCTGTTGTAGATAAAGAACATAGGTTGACCGGTATTATAACATTCGATGATATAATCGATGTAATTGAAGACGAAGCAACTGAAGACTTCCAGAGAATGGCTGCCATGGTACCATCGGAAAATCCTTATTTAGAATCTGGAGTAGTTGAATTAGCAAAGCAAAGATTACCTTGGCTTATGATATTAATGATTGGTGCAACTATAACAGGGGGCGTTGTTGCGAAATATGAGAATATACTCAGCGCTGTAGTAGTTCTTACTGCATTTATCCCAATGCTTATGGATACCGGAGGAAACTCGGGAAGTCAATCTTCAACCTTAATAATACGTGGTTTAGCTACAGGAGACGTTGAAATAAGTGATTTTTGGAAAGTTTTATGGAAAGAATTCAGAATAAGTTTATTAGTGGGAATAAGTTTAGCTTCAGTAAACTTTGCTAAAAACATGCTTATAGACGGGGTAGGATTGGGGGTTTCTTTAACTGTATCAATTACAGTTGCAATTACAGTTATGTTATCAAAAATGGTAGGAGGAACTCTACCGTTGATTGCTAAAAAGCTAAAGCTAGACCCTGCAATAATGGCAGGACCATTAATAACAACATTGGTTGATGGATTAGTCTTAATGGTATATTTTGGAGTCGCTTCAAGGTTGTTGATGTAAGATTTTAACCTTAAATTTTATTATAGATGCAATAATCTTAATAATCTTTAAGGTTTTTTTATGTTAGTCATGATATAATTAGGGTATAATGTAAATTAAGATTAATTGACATAATGTAATGCAAAAAAAAGGAGTGATATAAAATGTTTTATCCATTTATGGATTCGACCATACTTATTTTATTACCAGCTATTATTTTTACTTTGTATGCTCAAAGCAGAGTAAGGTCAGCTTTTGAAAAACATATAAGAATTCCCACAAGAAGGGGATATACCGGAGAACAAGTTGCCAGAATGCTATTAAATCAAAATGGCCTTCATGACATACCCATTGAATTTGCTAAAGGACAATTAGGAGATCATTATGACCCTACAAAACGAGTACTTAGATTATCAGGAGAAGTATATCAAGGGACTTCAATCGCATCAGTAAGCGTAGCTGCCCATGAGGTAGGTCATGCCATCCAGCATGCAAATGGTTATGTGCCCCTAAGCCTAAGAAATATGGTTTTTCCTGTTGCAAGATTCGGTTCATCTGTTGCTTGGATATTTATTTTGGTCGGAATAATGATTCCTAGCCTTGGAGGCTTAATGGATATAGGTATCTTACTGTTTGGAGCTGCAGTTCTTTTCCAGGCTATAACCCTGCCCGTAGAGTTTAATGCCAGTGACAGAGCCTTAGAAATGTTAGACACCAACGGATATATTTATGGTGAAGAAAAACAAGGAGCAAAGAAGGTGCTTAATGCAGCAGCATTAACTTATGTAGCAGCTATGGCAAGTGGATTAGCGCAACTTATTAGATTGATTTTTATTAGGAACAACAGAAGAAGATAAAACAAATAATAAAAACTCCCTGTCATTTAGAATATGACAGGGGGTTTTGTCTTTTTTTGTAGTATTTTAGTAACTGAAATAATTTGTTTTCATACTATATAATATCAATCTTAACTTAAAAGAATAATATTATATAGGAGTATGATAATTATATGGCTATTAAAATATTACAAGAACCATGTCCACTTGTGGCAGATTATACTGGAACCGATATTCCGGTAACGGTTGCATTAGACGAAGAAAATTCCATTCTTAACCCAGGCCCCGGCCAGCTTCAGAAATTTTGTTACATTGTAACACAAGTTGAAGAGCCTACAGCTTTAAGTCATTGGGTATTGGGAATTTGTCCTGACATTACAGAAGAAGATTTGGGAGAAGTAACAGTATTTATCAATGGTGAAGAGCAAAATGTAATTATTGGAGAAAATGTTCAAATATTTACTCCACCTGATACCGACCCGGGCGGAGCTTGCTCTGGCTTAAAGTTTGATTTTGGATTAGAAGAACAAGGTGACGTTATGACTGTATGTTTTGAACTTCAACAAACATATGAAGTTGGATCTAACTTAGTATGTGTTACCGCTGGAGGGGAAACACTTAGCACTGAATTTGTTTGTGGTCCTGTATGCAATGGTTGCGAAGATACAACAGTATTCCAAACAATTGATGTATGTGTACCGGTAACAGTTACTGCCAGTGCTGATGTTGGGCCAGTTGAAGTAATCTGCTGCGGAAATGCCACTGTATCTTTTGAACCATGTCCTTTTGAATGCGACACAGAAATAACATTCTATGTAAGACGCAGAGTATGTGCAATAATTCCTGTAGATATTGATGTAGATGCTGAAGGCGGCGATGTTTGTGTAACTTTAGTTGCAACAAGTGAAGAAGAGTGTCTAGACTGCCCACAGGACAACGGAGACATCTCATAGTAGATAAATAGCATAAAATCAAGGGACTCATTTCAAATGAGTCCCTTGATTCATAATAAACTAATATAATAAGCTAACTCTTATTTGATAAAAATATAATAAGATAGAATATACCATGCTCCTAAACTTGTATCTCCCGCAAAAGTAATATTAAATTTCTTACCCAACTCTAATCCCCAAATCTAAGATATATTATATGTTATGAACATCAGAAAATATGAATATTGTATTATTTATTAAATAATGCATATATATAAAATTTATATTATTAGTAACTAAGCAAATGTTCAAACATAAAATATATAAAGCTTATTGTCTGCAAATTTAAACCATTAAAATTAAGCTCATAAATTTACATAAAATCTTTATGAATAAGTTTAAAAGGAGCTAATATAATGTTTAAAGATAAATATGAAAATGACATAGAAAAATGCAACAAAGATGGATGTGATGTAAAAGTTTATCAGGATGTAGACTTATCTGTACCCATAACAGTGGAACCATATGTAGATTTAGGGGAAGCAATTATTGAATGTATTGAAGAACCCTGCCTTGTCCCCATACCTTGTGGAGCATGGAACAAAAAAGGAAAATGCAGATTTTGCATTAGTCAGAAACTCAGTATTATGATTCCAATAGAATTTAATGTTGATGCATGTAGTGGTCCGGTTTCAGTAAATTGTTTAGGGGGAGAGGAAGTATGTTGTGAGGAACCTTCTTATGACTGTTGTGAAGATGAAACCTTTAATGATTGTTTTGAAATAGGTGAGCGCCCACCATTTGTTTTGGAAAAGGATGCAATCAAACGAGAATTATCGGATTTCTATTATTATGTAAAAGGCAGAAGAGGCAGACTAAAAAAATAAGCAGGTCAATTCTACCTGCTTTACATAGTATGTTCTATAAAAATTTTAAATCCTATTCCTACTAAAATCAAACCTCCAAAGATTTCGGCCTTTTGCTTAAACATCTGTCCGAATTTCTTACCTAAATGAGATCCGATGATTGAATTAACAAAAGTGATTATACCAATAGATAAGGCGGCACTTAAAATGTCGACTTTTATAACAGCAAAACTCACACCTACAGCCAATGCATCGATACTTGTAGCTATAGCTTGAACTAGCAAGGTCTTTGGTGTAAGGCATCTAGAGCTTGTTAAACAAGCTTCCGGATATCTAAGTTCTTTAATTGCTTCAATTATCATTTTACCTCCAATGAAACCAAGGAGAATAAGTGCAATCCAATGATCAAAACTTGCTATGGCATTACTAAACATAGAACCTATAAAGTAACCTAAAACAGGCATAAAAGCCTGGAAAAATCCAAAAGCAAATGCTGTTGAAACAATTTGTTTTTTATGTATATCATAGCACATGCCGTTTGATATTGAAACGGCACAAGCATCCATTGATAAACCTAAAGATGTAAAAAGCAATGTAACAGAACCCATGTTTCCTCCAAATATTTAAGACTCATTCAGGAAGGAGTCTTTTTTCATGTAGTAGTTAAATAAATATATATAGTTATTTCTAGATATTAAAAATTATATCATTTCAAAAACTTAAATTCAAGGGTGAAGCTTAGAATAATATTTAATATCTGATGTATAGAATAATATTTAATAAAGTATTCTATAGTATACTTTATTGAATTAAATATTGTATTTTCCAGCAATTTGGTTTAACATTAAATAAGAAATTATTTTCATTACATAATAGAAGAAAGGACAAAATATGAAAATTACAAAAGAATTAGGAATGAAAGCTATTTATGGTGGTATATTGTTAGGTGGCGGTGGCGGAGGTTCAATTAATGATGGAGTCTATGCACTTACTGAAGCACTAAAATACTCAGATTATGTAAATGTAATAGAACTAAGCGAACTTGAAGAAAACGATGTTATAGTAACTGCTTCAATGGTTGGCTCTCCTTCATCAAAGGAAAAATATGTTGATATTAATAATTGGAAATTTGCACTTGAATTAATGGAAAAAAATTTAGATAAAAAAATAAGCGGATTTATAACTAATGAAAATGGGGGAATGGCTACAACTAACGGCTGGATAGTATCGGCCCTTGCAGGAATTCCTATTATAGATGCGCCATGTAACGGTAGAGCCCATCCAACAGGGACTATGGGAAGCATGGGGCTTACAAATGTAGAAGATTATATAAGTATACAAGCTATTTCAGGTGGAAAAGGAGAAAAAAACATAAGCCTTTTAACTTATGGCAATATAAACAATACATCTAGAATGGCAAGACAAGCTGCAGTTGAAGCAGGAGGATTTGTATGTGTTTTAAGAAATCCTGTTACCAAAGCTTATGCAGAAAAAAACAGCGCTGTGGGAGCTATAAAACAAGCTATTGAAGTAGGAGATATTATTGACAAAAATCTAGGACATGCAGATAAAATTTTAGAAGAATTATCCAAGGACTACGATGCAAAAGTGTTATGCTCAGGTTTAATAAAGGATTATTCAATAGAAGCTACAGGTGGATTTGATATTGGTGAACTAACTATTGAAGAAAAGAATAAGGATTTTGAAATAACTTTCTGGAATGAATATATGACTGTTGAATCTGATGGTGAAAGATTATCAACATTTCCTGACTTAATAGCAACACTAGATGCTGAAACAGGGCTTCCTAAAACAAGTGCTGAAATTGCGAAGGGTGACAAGGTCATTTTAATTTCCATACCTAAAAGCAAACTAGTATTAGGAAGCGGTATGTATGATATTAAATTGTTTAAAGATGTGGAAGATATAATGAAAAAGGACATAATTAAGTATCATTTTTAGGAGAAGAAGAGAAAAATGGATAGAGAAAATAAAAAAACCAAAATAGGCTTTATCACTATAGGACAATCTCCGCGGAAAGATATGACTGATGACATATTTCCACTCTTATCTAGTGCCTATGAAGTATCCGAAATAGGCGCCCTAGATGATTATTCTCTTAAAGATGTTAATGAAAAATTTGCACCTCAAGAGGGAGATTCTGTTCTGGTAACAAAAATGCGTAGCGGCAATCAAGTACTAATAGCTGAAAAACATATTTTAACCATGCTGCAATCTGCTATAAATAAATTGGAAGAGGAAGGAAATGAAATTATAGTATTTCTCTGTACAGGAAAATTTCCAAAGTTCGACCATAAGGGACTAGTCATAACACCTCAGGATATGCTCCAAGATATTGCGAAAAACATCTTAGGAGACGGGAAATTAGGCTTAATTATCCCTGATGAAAGCCAAAGTGGTCAAATTAGAGAGTGGTGGGGAAATATAGATTTGGAGTTAGAAGTTGCATCACCCTACTTAGGTATTGAAAATATAGAAAAGGCTTCGGAAAACTTAAAAAATAAAAATGTAGATTTAGTATTCATGGATTGTATGGGCTATACGACCGCAATGAAAGACATAGTAAAAAACATTACTGGTAAGAAAGTGATTTTACCAAGGACTTTACTTGCAAGAGTTTTAAATGAATTAATTTAAATATAGTAATGGAGGACAAAATGAAGGAATACTTATTAAAAGATGGCACTATTGTTGATGGAAACCGAAATAAACCTTACCAAGGTTCAGTCTTAATAAGGAGAGGCAAAATTCATTCTATAATCACTGACCAAGTAGATATTAATGATTATGAAAATGTAATTGAAGTAAAAGGTAAGATTATAGCACCTGGATTTATCGACATTCACTCGCATTCCGATTCTGTAGATTTACCACCAGAAGAAACACAAAGCAAGTTATTTCAAGGGGTAACTACAGAAATAACAGGTAACTGCGGTAATTCTTCTTATCCTAAATCAGTTAATGAAG
>CAZTML010000011.1:0-24009 GCA_964614935.1 uncultured Clostridia bacterium
AAAGAACCGTCCCCAAAACTTCGATTTATATTAACATCTAATAGTTGACGCCTTTATAGATGCATCAGGAAACACTCTAGCGATATTGGATGGTTTCAAAGACTAAAGAAAAGGTGGTATAGAAAACAATCAACTTGAATACCTGTTGAAATATATAAATTTCTATTATATAATTCAACAGGTAATGCATTTTTAAGGAGGAAAAATGAAGTTTATAGAAAATAATTCAATAGATCCACATTATAATTTAGCCTTTGAAGAATATATCTTTAAAAAATTGGATTTTGATGAAGATTATGTGCTCCTATGGAGAAATGGCCCTTCCATAATTGTAGGTAAAAATCAAAATACGATAGAAGAAATAAACATGGAATATGTTAAAGAGAATAATATTAATGTAGTTAGAAGGGTAACCGGTGGAGGAGCGGTTTATCATGATTTAGGAAACTTAAACTTTTCTTTTATAACTAAGGCACAAAGCAATTTAATAGACTTTAAAACATACAATATCCCCATATTAAAAGCTTTGGAAAAGTTAGGAGTAAAAAGTGAATTGTCTGGCAGAAACGATATCGTTATTGATGGCAAGAAATTCTCTGGTATAGCTCAAAGCCTTATTAAAGGAAGAGTACTAAACCATGGAACTCTACTTTTTGATTCTAAATTAGACACCTTGTCTAAGGCTTTAAATGTTAAGCGAGATAAAATTGAATCTAAAGGAGTCAAGTCCGTTTCAAGCAGAGTTACTAATATAAAACCATATATTAAGGATGATATAGATGTTTTGCAATTTAAAGAAGTTCTTTTAAAGAATATCTTTGAATATTTCAATCAACCGGTAGAAATATACGAATTATCTAATGACGATAAAAAGAGAATTCAAAAAATGGTTGATGAAAGATATGGAACATGGGAATGGAATTACGGAAGGTCCCCTGAATTTAACTATAAGGGTTATAAGAGATTTGAAGGTGGAGGAGTAGAAGTAAGACTCCATGTTGTAAATGGAATTATTGAAAATTGTAAAATTTACGGCGACTTTTTCGGTAAATCTGATGTAAGGGAATTAGAAAACAAGCTTATTGGCATTAAATATAGCATAGATGAAGTGAATAAAGCACTTGAGAATGTATCTATAGGTGATTATCTTGGCAGAATTACAAAAGAAGAATTTATGAAATGTATGTGGTGATGATATGATTATTGGTGTACTTATAAATAGCTTAATACTCATGGCAATATTAGTGATTATCGGATATTATTTGCGTAATAAAAATATTTTAAACGATGATGGAGAAAGTGTCCTTATATTCTTATTAGTAAATATTACTACTCCTGCAATGGTAATAAATGCAATGAATATTGATTTTTCTATGGAACAGTTGAAAACAGGTGGATTTTTAATAGTTTTGGCCGTAGCCTTTGATATAACCTTGGTTTTGCTTGGTAATCTTGGATCCATAAAAACTATGGATGAAGAAAAGAAAAAGATGATAAAATATACCGTTGTAATGCTAAACGGAGGATTTATGGGCTTCCCTCTTGCCTACCAAATTTATGGCTCTGAAGGAATGTTTTATGCAACAATGTTTCATACACCAAACATAATATTTATGTGGACTTACGGAATATCATTATTATTAGGAAAAAAGAAAACAGAAAATAGAACGAAGCAAATGCTGCTAAATCCCGGTATGATAGGAATTTATATAGGTCTGATTTTATATTTTTCTCAAGTTCAATTACCTTTGTTTGCGTCAAATTTATTAGATTTACTAACAAATGCTACGACATTTTTATCCATGATAATAATAGGGAGTAAAATAGCATCAATAGGAATTAAGAATTCATTTATTGATAAGGAAGCATATTTAGCGAGCCTTTTTAGATTAATGGTTTCACCCGCTTTAATGATTATTATAATGAAGTTTTTAAACTTAGATGAAATGATAGAGCAGATATATGTAATATATGCCGCCTTGCCTGTAGCTGTTTTAATGCCCATATTGGCACAAAAATATGGTGGAGATGTTGTTTTTGGCTCTAAGATAGTTGTTATAACACATGTACTATCTTTAGCAACTATTCCATTTTTCGTTTGGTTATATACTATAATATAGGATGGAGGACACCTTCAAAATCAGTAACCCCTTTCAGGGTAGCTTTTGAAGAAATGTCCTTTTTTATTAATGACTCTTATCCGTTAACAACAATTACAGGGCATGGTGCTGCTGAAATCACTTTTTGAGTAATCGAGCCTACAAAAAATCTTTCAAATTTTGAGAATCCTCTTTTACCTATGAAAATATAATCGAAACTTCCCGCTTCTGCTAATTTGATAATTTCTGTGGCTGGTGTGCCTACAAGCACTTTTTGTTCTACTGATAGACCCTCTATATCTAAATTTCTTACAATAATATTTAGCATCTTTGTTTCTTGTTGTAAAAGTTTATTAAGCATTTCTTTTTGATTTGCAATAAATTGTTGCTCAACATTCATGCCAAATCTAGCATACTTATCTTCTGTAGGCATTGTTACTACAGTTAGAAATGTAAGCTCTCCATTAATTAACTTACCTAAAGAAACAGCTTTTTCAGCTGCTTTGATTGAAACATCCGAGCCGTCTACCGGTACTAAAATTTTTTTCATAAGATCCTCCTTAACAATATAAATTAGCCTTGTGTTATACTTATACTTATACCTTAATTTATTGAAGGTAAACAATAATATTCACAAAAGAATAAAAAATAGAAATCTTGAGAGTAATGTTTGTCTGTGATATAATTAATAGGAAGGGGGACACACCTTATGTCCTGTACTTGGAAGGCCCCAATATATGGAGGAAGAATGGAAATACTAAGTTCACTAAATGAAAAACAAAGAGAAGCAGCTTCTCATGACAAGGGACCTATATTGGTTATAGCAGGGGCAGGCACCGGTAAAACAAGAGTGCTTACTCACCGTATAGCTTATTTAATAGGAAGTGGAAAGGCCATGCCCTGGGAAGTTCTTGCCATAACTTTTACAAATAAAGCAGCAGATGAAATGAAGGAAAGAATCAGTAAACTTATTGATTATTCAATAGATAAAATGTGGATTGGAACATTTCATTCGATCTGTGTGCGAATATTAAGAAGATATATTGACAGAATAGGCTATGATAAAAACTTTACTATTTATGATGCTGATGATCAAAAAATAGTAATTAAAGATTGTATAAAAGAGTTGGAACTTGACCCTAAGAAGTATAACTACAACAGTATTAAAGCAATAATAAGTAATGAAAAAAATAAACTCAATAGTCCCGATAATTTTATAAAAGATAATTTCGGCAATTTCGTATTAAGAAATATAGGGGAAGTATATGCCCTTTATGAAAAGAAGCTTAAAACTTCTAATGCATTAGACTTTGATGATTTAATAGTAATAGCGTTAAAACTTCTTAAGACAAATGAAGATATCTTGGAAGTTTACCATGACAGATTTAAGTATGTACTTGTTGATGAATATCAAGATACTAATAGCGTACAATACAATCTCATTAAAATCTTAGGTAAAAAGAAAAATGGTGATAACAATATATTTGTAGTAGGGGATGAAGACCAGTCTATTTATGGCTGGAGAGGGGCTGATATTAGCAACATTCTTAACTTTGAAGAAGACTTCAAAGGAGCTAAAACGGTAAAGCTTGAGAAGAATTACCGATCAACAAATGTCATTTTAGGTGCTGCCAACGGGGTTATTAAAAATAACTGTCAGAGAAAAGGGAAAAACCTATATACCGATATATGTGAAGGATCATTAATCAGGATAATCAACGGAGACAATGAAAAAGATGAAGCCTTTACTATAGCATCACTGATGCGACAAGATCACAGAGAAAAGAATATTGACTATTCTGAAATGGCTGTTTTATACAGAACAAATGCACAATCAAGAGCCTTGGAAGAAGGTTTAATAAGGGAAGGGATACCTTATAAAATAGTAGGTGGAGTAAAGTTTTACGATAGAAAAGAAATTAAAGATATAATAGCTTATCTCAGGCTTATTTTAAATCAAAAGGACGACATAAGCTTTGATAGAATAATAAATGTACCAAGAAGAAAATTAGGGAAAAAAACAACTGACACAATTTTTGACTACTCTCAATCAAAGGAAGTATCTAAATTTGAAGCATGTTTTGATTCAGAACAAATGGTGTTAACACCAGCCGCATCAAGGGGTATCGAGGACTTTGTTTCCATGCTTGAAATGCTTATGATTAAGAAAGATGTAATGCCCCTAAGTGAATTTATAACAGATGTAATAGAAGATACCGGCCTTAAGGATATGCTTCTTGAGGACGATACAGTAGAAGGAAGAAGCCGTGTAGAAAATATAGAAGAATTCTTATCTGCGGCTAAAGACTTTGAGGAGAGATATTTGGAAAATTCATTAGAGGACTTTTTGGCCCATATTTCTTTATTAGCCGATATAGATAAGACTGAAGAATCCAGTCAAGAAAGAGTAACCTTGATGACTGTTCACAGTGCTAAGGGCCTTGAGTTTGATACAGTATTTATTACAGGTCTTGAGGATGGAATCTTCCCTCTTGTTCGTAATGATGATGAAGAAGATGATATTGAAGAAGAGAGAAGACTTTTCTATGTGGCAATAACAAGAGCAAAAAGAATGCTTTATATAACACATGTAAATGACAGAATGCGCTATGGAAGCCATGAGATGAAAATGAAATCAAGGTTTTTAGATGAAATTCCTGAAGAATGCATTGAAAAAAAGGATCCCGCAACTTTTGCTATTAAAAAATTACAGCAACTAGAATCAAATATAGAGAGAAGAAGACATAGCTATTTTATAGATAAATCCGCTGTAATCGAGAGGGAAAAACCTAAGCTTAAAACTGAAGCAGGCAATTTTAAAGATGGAGATAAAATAATGCATAAGGCATGGGGTTTAGGAACAGTAGTACAAGTAAAAGGCGACACGATTATAATTGCTTTTGAAAATAAGGGACTTAAAAATCTAAACATAGAATATGCTCCAATCGAAAAAATATAAGAGGTAGACTATGGAAGAAAAACTTCTATTAATGAAAGAAAAAATACAGCATTTAAACGAAGCAAACAAGGCATATTATCAGGAAAACAGAGAAATAATGACTAACTATGAATTCGACAAGCTTTATGACGAATTAAAGGCCATAGAAGAAGAGACAGGAATTGTACTATCTAACAGCCCCACCATTAATGTAGGCTATGAACTCTTGTCAAACTTGCCTAAGGAGCCTCATGAAAAAGTTATGCTTTCCTTAGATAAAACAAAGGACCTATCATCTTTGAAGGATTGGCTAGGAGAAAAATTAGGTCTTCTTTCTTGGAAACTAGACGGACTTACTATTGTAATGACCTATGAAGATGGAAGACTCACAAAGGCTGTCACTAGAGGAAATGGAGAAATTGGTGAAGTTATTACAAACAATGCCAGAGTATTTATAAATGTTCCCCTTAATATTGCCTACAAGGGAAGTCTAGTTATACGAGGAGAGGCAGTTATAAGTTATTCTGATTTTATTAAAATCAATGAGAAAATCCCGGAAGCAGAAGGTAAGTACAAGAATCCCAGAAATCTTTGTAGCGGTTCTGTAAGGCAGCTTAACAATAAAATAACAGCTGAAAGAAATGTAAGGTTTTATGGATTTTCCATTGTAAGGGCAGATGTTGATTTCAAGAATTCAAGGGTTGAACAATTAAAGTGGCTTGAAAAACAAGGATTTAGTGTTGTTGACTATAGAGAAGTAGAATCATATAATATAGAGGAAGCTGCAAAGTGGTTTGAAGGCCAGATAGGAGATTATGATTTACCTTCTGATGGCTTAGTATTAACATATGATGATATAAATTATGGTGAATCCTTAGGATCTACTGCAAAGTTTCCCCGTGACTCCATAGCCTTTAAGTGGAGAGACGAAATCAAGGAAACTAAGCTTTTAGAAATTGAATGGTCTGCATCAAGAACAGGTTTAATAAATCCAATTGCAATCTTTGAACCAGTAGAACTTGAAGGAACAACCGTAAGTCGAGCCAGTGTACACAACTTATCTATAATGGAAGACTTAGAGCTGGGAATTGGAGATACAATAAGCGTCTACAAGGCAAATATGATTATACCCCAGATTTCAGATAACTTTACAAGAAGTAACAATGTTAAAGTTCCCAAATCTTGCCCTGTATGTGGCTTTGAAACCGAAATAAAAAATGATAATGAAATAAAAACCTTATATTGCATCAATGATGAATGTCTTGCAAAGCAAATAAAATCATTTACTCATTTTGTAAGCAGGGATGCCTTAAATGTAGAAGGACTTTCTGAAGCTACTATAGAGAAACTTATTGCAAAAGGACTAGTAAAAGAATTAGCTGATATATTCCATATTGACAAATATAAAGATATAATTACTAATATGGAAGGCTTTGGTGAAAAGTCTTTTAACAATCTTGTTTCCTCTGTAAACAAGGCAAGAAAAACAACGGCACCTAGGCTTTTGTACAGTTTTGGTATTACAAATATAGGATTGTCAAATGCTAAGTTAATAAGCAGGAAGTTCAACGATAACTGGGACCGGATACAAGGTGCCAAGATTAATGAATTAATGGAAATAAACGGCGTCGGCCAAGTAATGGCAAATAACTATGTGAAATTTTTCAGTGATGAAAAAAAGAAAATAATCGTAGAAGATGTACTTAAGGAAGTGGAAATAGAAGTTAGCCCTAATATAGTATCCCAGCAGGTTTTTGAAAATATTACTTTTGTAATAACTGGATCCGTTGAACAATTCAAAAATAGAGATGAATTAAAGGCTGCCATTGAAGAAAGAGGCGGCAAGGTAACGGGAACTGTTACTTCTAAAACAGACTATTTAATAAATAACGATAACTTATCTAATTCTTCAAAAAATAAAAAAGCAAAAGAATTAGGAATAGAAATAATTAATGAAGATGAATTTATTCAATGGATGAATTCAGGCAAAAAATAAAGAGTAGAGGTATACTATGGCATTAAGAGTGTTATTATATTTTGGACTTTTAGCCTTTGGCTGGCTTTTGAGCAACAAGGGTAAAGTTCCTCAAACATTAATGAAAAAATTATCAATTATACAATCCACGATACTTTTTGGGTTGATTTTTACAATGGGTGTTCGAATAGGGATGGATGACCAGATATTTTCATCAATAGGTCAAATAGGATTAGTTGCAGCAGTGTTTGGTATAGTAACTACCTTGATTAGCATTCTGTTTGTTTATTTAGTACGTAAAAGATTTATTTCTGACCCAAACATTACAGGAGGCTCCCATGACTAAAAACATATTAATAGCCTTAGGGCTGGGTATTGTATCCGGACTATTTATAATGCCTAGTTCAGTATATGAAAATTCAGGATTATTTATGGACATAGGTCTTTGCCTTCTTTTATTCTTTGTGGGAATTGATTTAGGAAGCAACAAGGATGTTTTCAAAAATTTAAAAAAGCTAGGCTTTAAAATACTCTTTGTGCCCATTGGCACAATAGCTGGCAGTCTAGTTGGCGGTATAATTTGCAGCTTCATATTCGACATGGATATTTTTGGTGCTCTTGCTATTGCATCAGGCCTATCTTGGTATTCATTATCTGCAATAATAATAACACCTATATCAGCTGAGCTTGGCACAGTTGCATTTTTATCAAATGTATTTAGGGAAGTAATTGCATTTATATCAATTCCCTTCATTGCTAAGCATATAGGTTATTTAGAAACAATAGGAGCTGGAGCCGCAATTAGTATGGATACTGGCTTACCTATGATTACGAAAAACACAAATTCAGAGGTAGCAGTTATATCATTCATAAGCGGAGTGATAATTTCATTATCTGTAACTGTATTAGTACCAATATTTGTAGGGTTAATGCCCTAACCCTGCCCAACGGTGACGGTTCTTGGTGGACACATTAAATTAGGAAAGGAAATAGCATGACAAAAATATATATAACAAGACATGGTGAAACTGAGTGGAACAGAGAGCAAAGGTTTCAAGGATATAAAGACTCACCTTTAACGGAAAATGGGATTTTAGGAGCAGAACTTTTAGCGAATCGCATTGAGGATATTGAACTAGACCATATAATTTCAAGCCCTTTAATGAGAGCCTACAAGACTGCTGAAATAGTTAAAGGAAGCAAAGACTTAGAAATAACAACACATAACGGTTTTAAGGAAATAAACCTTGGTGATTTTGAAGGTTTATGCTATGAGGAGATTAAAAAGGAATACAGTCATTTGCTTGATAAAGTTAAGACTGATCCCTTTAATAATTCATATCCAAATGGTGAAAACATGAAAGAATTTTACAATAGAGTTGTAAAAACATTCAAGGAAACAATAGAAAAATATAAAAATAAAACTACATTAATAGTTGCCCATGGGGGCACTATAAAATGTATTGAAGCATATATAAGAAAATTTGAACTAGAAAATGACTGGATGGGTCATGTAGTTAAAAACTGTAGCCTTTCTTATATAGAAATAAACGAAAACAACGAAATAAAAGAAATATTTTACAACGACACAAAACATTTAGAAGGAAGCCCGGCGTTTTCTTAAGTTTGTCGAAATTTCCCGGGTAATGTAGAAAAATGACCCCTATATCTGAAGACGAAAGGTATGGGGGTTTTTTATACTCAGATTTTTTTACGGGATTTAAATCCGGAAGCCGGGGTGAACTCTAATTATTGTATTTTAGGAAAATGATATATCCATTTAAAGCACTTAATAGAGTAACATATATTACAAGTATTTAATTAAAGCGTAACACATTGTTTATTTTTTTATTTATTTGCATAGTAATAAGAGGTTGAAAACGATTGCGTTCCTATTTAAATTAATAAATATAATAAAATAAAGTTTTTTACATGAAAATCTAATTAAGTAAAATATTATTCTTGATAAGTTAATTAAATAATGTTAAACTGGTTGATATATATTTTTTAACTTAAGCATTATGCATTTCACATATAGGAGGGAAATATGAGGAAGTTTAAAAGAGTTTTAGTTGCCAACAGAGGCGAAATTGCAATCAGAGTATTTAGAGCTTGCGAAGAGCTTGGCATAAGAAGTGTTGCCATATATTCCGAGGAAGATAAAAATTCACTGTTTAGAACTAAAGCTGATGAATCTTACAGAATTGGCAAGGGAAAGTCACCGGTTGATGCTTACTTGGGAATTGACGAAATAATAAGTTTAGCTAAGTCTAAAGGGGTTGATGCTATTCATCCCGGATATGGTTTCTTAGCTGAAAATGTTGAGTTTGCTAGACAATGCGAAGCAGAAGGGATTGTTTTTATAGGTCCTGACCACATAATGATGGATAAATTAGGCGATAAAATTAAATCAAAGATAGCAGCACATGCTGTTGGTGTACCTACTATACCTGGAATTGAAGAAGCCGTTATGTCAGAGGAAGAAGCAAGAGAATTTGCTGATTTTTGTGGCTATCCGGTTATCCTTAAGGCTTCTGCCGGAGGTGGCGGACGTGGTATGCGAATTGCATGGCGCCAGGAAGACTTATTAAGAGAATTTAGAAGTGCACAAAGTGAAGCAAAAAAGGCATTTGGAATAGATACAATATTTATAGAAAAATTTCTTGAAAATCCAAAGCATATTGAGGTTCAAGTACTAGGTGACAACTATGGAAATGTAGTTCATCTATACGAAAGAGATTGCTCCATTCAAAGGAGACATCAAAAAGTTGTAGAGTTTACACCTGCACTTAGTATCACAGAAGAACAAAGGCAAGCCATCTGTAATGATGCACTAAAATTAGCAAAGTCTGTTAATTATAGAAATGCAGGAACTCTTGAATTTTTAGTAGACAAGGATGGAAACCACTACTTTATAGAAATGAACCCAAGAATCCAGGTTGAACATACTGTTACAGAAATGGTTACGGGTATAGATATTGTTCAATCTCAAATTTTAATTGCTCAAGGTTACAGATTAGATTCGAAAGAAATAAATATTAAATCTCAAGATGATATCAAACAATCAGGTTATTCTATACAATGCAGAGTAACAACAGAAGACCCGGCCAACAATTTTGCACCTGATACAGGAAAAATTGACGTCTATCGTTCAGGGTCTGGCTATGGCGTAAGGCTTGACGGAGGTAATGGCTTTGCAGGAGCTGAAATAGGTCCTTATTACGACTCTTTGCTTGTTAAAGTCACTACCCATGCAAGAACCTTTAATGATGCAATAAATAAGAATAGAAGAGCATTAAGAGAATTAAAAATACACGGTGTAAAAACAAATATTGGTTTTTTACTAAATGTTTTGAACCATGAAACATTCAAAAGTGGTCAGTGCCATACAGGTTTTATAGCTGAAAATCCGTCTTTATTAAATGTAAGAGGTGGAGGGGATAAAGAATTAAAAGTATTGGATTATATAGGAAATATAGTAGTAAATGAAACAAAGGGAATAAAGCCTCAATTTGATGTTCCAAGAATTCCTGAAACTGACGGTCTTCAAGCCAAGCCGGGACTTAAACAATTGCTAGATGAGGAGGGTCCTAAAGCTGTATCAGATTATGTATTAAAACAAAAAAGACTAATGCTAACAGACACAACAATGAGAGATGCTCATCAATCTTTGATGGCTACTCGTGTTAGAACAGTGGATATGGATAAGATAGCACCTGCCATGTCGCATTTGGCAAGTGATTTATTCTCCATTGAAATGTGGGGAGGAGCCACATTTGATGTTGCCTACAGGTTTTTAAAGGAAGATCCTTGGGAAAGACTTAGAACATTAAGAGAAAAAATACCTAATGTGTTGTTCCAAATGCTTTTAAGAGGAGCAAATGCAGTAGGTTACAAGAATTATCCTGACAACGTAATTAGGGAATTCGTGAAAGCATCAGCTAAGGCAGGAATTGATGTATATCGTATCTTCGACTCCCTTAACTGGATGGAAGGAATGGAAATTGCAATAGATGAAGTGTTAAATCAAGGAAAAATTGCTGAAGCAAGCATTTGCTATACAGGTGATATACTTGATGAAACGAGAGATAAATACACCCTGAAGTACTATGTAGACTTAGCTAAGAAGTTGGAAAAACGAGGGGCACATATTTTAGCAATCAAGGATATGTCAGCACTACTAAAACCGATGGCAGCAGATAAGTTAGTAAGAGCCTTGAAAAATGAGCTTACAATACCTGTTCACCTTCACACTCACGATACCAGCGGAAATGGTGTAGTTACAGTATTTGCAGCCGCAAATGCAGGGGTAGATATATGTGACACAGCATTTAACTCTATGGCAGGCTTAACAAGCCAGCCACCTTTAAACTCAGTTATTGCTGCTTTAATGAATACAGAAAGAGATACTCAGATGAATTTAGACGACATGCAGAGGATATCTGATTATTGGGAAGCTGTAAGACCTGTTTACAGTAAGTTTGAATCGGGATTAAAAACAGGAACTGCAGAAATTTACAAATATGAAATACCAGGTGGCCAGTATTCAAACTTAAAACCACAAGTTGAAAGCTTTGGCTTAGGACACAGGTTTGATGATGTAAAAGATATGTTTAAGTCTGTAAATGAAATGCTTGGTGATATTGTTAAGGTAACACCTTCCTCTAAAGCAGTAGGGGATATGGCTATATTTATGGTACAAAATAATTTAACTGCAGACAATATATATGATAAGGCTAAAGACATGGATTTCCCTGATTCAATAGTTTCATACTTTGAAGGAATGATGGGTCAGCCGGAAGGAGGTTTCCCTGAAAGATTAAGCAAGTTAGTTTTAAAGGATAAGGAACCTATTAAATGCAGACCTGGTGAACTATTGCCTCCAGAAGACTTTGATTCAATCAAGAAAATGCTTAAAGAAAAATATAATCTGGAAGCTACCGACGAAGAGGCGTTAAGCTATGCTCTTTACCCTAAGGTTTTTGAAGATTATTTGAAGGCTTCAAAAGAGGAAGTAAATTTAAGACTCATGGGAAGTGATATTTTCTTCCACGGCTTAGAAGAAGGAGAAACTTGCGGAGTTAAAATAGAAGAAGGTAAAAAGCTTAGTATTAAATTGGTAGATATTAAAACAAATGACAATGGTACAAAGGATTTAACCTTTGAGGTTAACGGAAACAACCGAGTTGTAACTATTAAAGATAAGAATGCAATAACATCTAAGAATATGGATGTAGAAAAAGTTATGGCAGACACAGGAAATCAATTTGAAATAGGCGCAAACATTCCGGGCAATGTATTTAAGATACTTGTAAAAGTAGGAGAAAAAGTAAGTGCCGGCCAACCAATTGCCATATTAGAAGCAATGAAGATGGAAACAAATGTGTTAGCTCCCTTAGCAGGCACTGTGAACAAGATTCACGTTAAAGAGGGACAGCGAGTAGTAACAGGAGAATTAATAGCAGAATTAGAATAATATTTATAGGTTGCTGCATAGGATTAAATCTTGCAGCAACCTATATTTTATGCTTTAATATAGATAATATAAAAAATATCATAGTTCTAAAATACATACCTATTGAGGGAACAGTCCTCGTATCATTCTAAACCGCGGGTGTTCTTTAATAACGCTTAGGATGTCAACAAAATAAGAAAGGAAGATAATTATGATAACATTAATTAAAAATGCAGAAGTATACGCACCGGAGTATCTAGGTAAAAAAGATGTATTGTTAATAGGTGATAAAATTGCTGCCATAGATAGTAACATATCTTTAGAAGCAAATACTTTTATAAAAGTTACTGAAATTGACGCTAGTGGTAAAAAACTTGTTCCTGGTTTTATTGATTCTCATGTACATATTTTAGGAGGAGGAGGTGAAGGAGGATTTGCATCCAGAACTCCGGAAGCCACTTTATCGGGCTTAACCACAGCAGGAGTTACAACTGTGGTAGGAACCCTGGGAACTGACGGGGTGGCAAGAGATTCTGTATCTCTTTTGGCAAAGGCAAGGGCCTTGGAAGAAGAAGGTATTACTACATACATTTATTCAGGATCCTACAGACTTCCCTTAAGAACCATAACCGGTGAAATTATGAAGGATATTATGGTTGTTGATAAAATAATCGGTATTGGTGAAATAGCCATATCTGACCATCGTTCTTCACAGCCATCTTTTGAAGAGTTTATCAGAGTTGTTGCTGATGCAAGAGTAGCTGGTATGTTATCGGGCAAAGCCGGAATAATCAATATTCATTTAGGTGACGGTAAAAGAAAAATTGATATGATGAAAAGAGCCCTAGAAGAAACTGAAATTCCAATAACACAATTTTTGCCTACTCATATAAATAGAAGTCCCGAATTGTTTGAAGAGTGCGTTACATATGCTAAAAATGGAGGATATGTTGATTTTACAGGCAGTGAGGATCCGGATTTCTGGGAGGAAATCGATGGAGAGGTAAGGTTTAGCAAGGGACTAAAAAGACTTTTGGATGAAGGTGTAGATATTGATAACTATACGCTATCCTCAGATGGCCAAGGAAGTTTACCTATATTTAATGGAAAAAAGGAATTTGTGGGAATAGATGTAGGAAAGTCTACTTGTTTAATGATTGGAATTAAGGAGTGTGTATTTAAGCAAGACATACCTCTTGAAATAGCTATAAGAGCAATTACATCAAATCCTGCTAAAATATTAAAGCTTAATAAAAAAGGTAAAATTGAAGTAAATATGGATGCGGACCTGTGTCTATTAGATGAAAATTTAGATGTTGATACAGTAATTGCAAAAGGTAAAGTAATGGTGGAAAACAAAGAACCTGTGGTATTTGGAATGTTTGAAAAGATACTCTAACTACAATAACTTTATATGCGACTGTTAACATTTGTAGAAAATTATCATAATCTATAATAAAAAGGAGTTTTTCATGCGAATTATAATAGATGGTGATGCATGCCCACAGAAGGTAAGAGAGATATGTGAAAAAGCTGCAAAGGAATTTGGTGTGGGTTTGATAATTGTTTCAGACATTGACCATTATATAGTCAGCGATTTTGAAGTAATTGTTGTGGAGCAAGGAAGAGATTCCGTTGATTATAAAATAGTTCAAATATTTAAGCAGGGAGACATACTTGTAACCCAGGATTATGGACTTGCAAGCCTTCTTGTGGGAAAAGCTACAGCAATTATTCATACAGCGGGATTCTTTATTAATAGGAACAATATAGATAGCCTGCTTCAATCCAGGTATATAAGCGAAAGAATAAGAAAGCAAGGAGGAAAAACAAAGGGACCGTCAAAAAGAAGAAAAGAACAGGATGAAAACTTTAAGAAGTGTTTATACAAAGTTTTAGGTGAGTATATGACTAGTAAGAAGATGTAAAGATGGATATTGTTTTAGGTATCCGAGGGTCTAGCCCTCGTCATTGCTATAGATCTCATAATGATGGGATCCTTCGCTGATGATCAGGATGACGAGGGTTGCGCCTTCGGATTACAATTTATATGGCTAGATCCTAAGAATAATAAAAAAACATTTTTTATTGTTTTCTTAAACTCCCCAATACATCATCAACAATTCTTTCGGAAGAAGACTTATTGTACATTTTCTTCATATTTTTACGCATGGCTGATAAAAGTGCGGGGTTATTTATTAAATCTACTGTGGAATTTACAATTTGATATGGATTATTAGCAATAATTGCAGCCCCTTTTCTTTCAAAATATAGGGCGTTTTCCTTTTCTTGTCCAGGTACAGGCTTTATTATAATAAGGGGTAGCTGAACAGATAATGCTTCAGTCAAAGTAATTCCTCCCGGTTTGCTAATCATGCAGCATGAAATTTTGTACAATTCATGAATATTATCAACAAATCCAAATACTTTTAAATTATTAAGCCCCAAGGATTCTAACTTTGTTTTTTGCAACTTATTGTTTCCGCAAACTACTGCAACCTGGATGTTTTTATGTTTACATAATTCAGTGCATACCCTTTGCACATGCCTTAATACACCAAAGGCCCCTGAATTTATTAGAACTATTCTTTTACTTCTTTTGAAGTTATACTTGGCATAGAGTTTGGCTAGATTGTCAAATTCATCAAAAGCTTCTCTGATAGGAATTCCTGATACTACAATTTTTTCAGCTGGAATATTCATTTTTTTAAACTCTTCTTGCAATTCATCAGTTGCAATATAGAATTTATCTATTTCTTTGCTTATCCAAAGTTTATGGGCATAATAATCGGTTACTATATTGAATACAGGTATATTATTGCCCTTATCATCTTTTATTTTCAATGAGGCTAATATTGGAAAGGTATTAATTATAACATTAGGTTTAAATATTTCTGAAATTTCCTTTAATTTTTTATATCCAAAGTTCCTGTATAATTCTACCACTCTTTTATCAGTAAGCTTCTCTGAACCAAAATAAAGCTTAGAATAGGCTTTCCCGAAATCATAGCTTTTAATATATGCTTTTTTTATAGCTTCAGTGATTTTAGGATGAGTTTCAGTAAATAAATCCACAACAACAACATTGTTATATCCCTTTTTAATGAAGGCATTTTTTATTGCTGTTGCTACCATTTTGTGACCATTTCCAAAAGGTGCAGTTGTTATCAATATATTTTTATCCATAATTCCCCCTATTTGTTCTGTTTCTTCATCTTACTCAATATTATAATATATAAGGAAGATAAATGAAAGAGAATATAATGTAAAGTCTTGGAGGAAGTATGTATAAAGAATTTATTGAAACCTTTATTTTGGTTTTTGTTGCTGAAATGGGTGATAAAACACAATTGATGCTGATGACATTAGCAGCTAAATATACAGTAATTCAAATGCTTGCAGGAATCTTGTTAGGTGTTCTCTTGAATCACGGAGCTGCAGTATACATAGGTTCTTGCATATCTAATCTAACAAATGAATATCTTCTACAAATATTTGCAGGTGGAATTTTTATTATATTTGGAATTATGACTATAGTATATGAAGACAGCAAAGAAAATAAAAAACAATTTAATTTAGGTCCGGTAATTACCACTGCCCTTACATTTTTTTTAGGAGAAATGGGGGATAAAACACAGCTTACATGCATGACTTTATCCATGGATGCAGCCCATCCTTTGTTAGTATTAGCAGGCTCAGTTACAGCAATGCTTACTATAGGTTTTTTGGGAATTATTGTTGGAACATCATTGACTAAATATATCCCTTCTTATATAATAAAAACAATATCAGGATTGATATTTATAATATTTGGAGTAATGAGGCTGATAATATAAATGGATATAGAACATATAAAAAATAAGCTTAAAAATATAAAACCAAGACCAATGGACTCAGAGGTAAGCTTTGCGGTACTGGTTCCCTTAATAGAAATAGACGGAGAATTAAATTTAATATACGAAGTTAGATCGAATTCAATTACCCAGCCGGGAGAGATTTCATTTCCGGGAGGAAGAATTGAGGAAGGTGAAAGCCCTGCACAAGCTGCGGTAAGGGAAACTTCTGAGGAGCTTTTATTAAACAAAGAAAATATTGAAATAATTACTGAATTGAATTACGCTTCAAGTAAAAGCGGTTCTTTTGTATTCACATTTTTGGGATTAGTTAAAAATACAGATGCTTATGAAATGGATTATAATATTGATGAAGTTTCTGAGTTGTTTTTTGTTCCCTTGTCATTTTTTTTAGAAAATGAACCTGAAAAATTCTATATGAATTATTATCCAAAAGCAGATAAAGACTTTCCCTACCATATGGTAAATAACGGAGAGGATTACAACTGGGGCAACATAAGGTATCCTGTATATTTTTATAAATATTACAATTATATAATATGGGGTTTGACTGCTAAGATAACATATAGCTTTATTAAAGAACTTATAAATGGCAAGGATAAGATGGGGGAATTTAATGAAAGCTAATATATTTAATATACAGAAATTTTCTGTACATGACGGGCCCGGCATTAGGACAACGATATTTTTTAAGGGTTGCCCCTTAAAATGTGCCTGGTGCCACAATCCTGAAAGTCAAAAAAGGGAAATGGAAATCTTATACGATAAAAGTAAATGCACCATGTGTGGCACTTGTGTAAAAGAATGTAAAAATGGCGCAATATCAATTATAGATAATAAACTTACAACAAATATGGACAAGTGTACATTTAATGGTGATTGCACTATATGCTGCATAAATACTTCTAGACAAATTGCCGGAAAAGAATATAGTGTTGATGAAGTTGTAAAGGAAGTTCTAAAGGACAGGGTATTTTATAAAAACTCTAAGGGAGGCGCAACCTTGTCAGGGGGTGAACCCCTAATATATCCAGACTTTGTTGAAGCCCTTTTGAAAAAATTAAAAGAAGAAAATATACATACCGCTCTTGATACCTGTGGAGCCGTTGATTTTAAAGTTCTAGAAAGGGTATCAAAGTATACTGACTTATTTTTATATGACCTTAAATTAATAAATGAAAAAAAGCATATAGAATTTACGGTTCTTTCAAATAAAGTTATTATTGATAATTTAGTAAAACTTTCAAAAATTCACAAGAATATAAATTTAAGAATTCCTTTAATTGAGGGAATAAATGATGATGACGATAATATAAGGGGAATATTGAAGTTAATTAAAAGTACAAATATTATGAAAATAAATTTACTGCCATATCATAATGTTGCTCTACATAAATATGAAAAACTAGATCGTGATTACAATAATGAAATGAAAAGACCTTCAGATGAGAAACTTGACACAGTCAGAAAAACGTTTGAGAAAGATGGATACATTGTTAAAATGGGAGGTTGAAATGCGCGGGTATACAGAAAGAACTAAAAAATTAAGAGAATTAAGCACTACCACACAGCCATCAGTAAGCTTAGAAAGAGCTTTAATTGAAACAGAATTTTATGAAAAGTATTATGGAACAGTGGAAACACCTGTATTAAGAGCATTAAACTTCAAAAATTTAATGGAAAAGAGAAAGCTTTATATTGGTGAGGGCGAGCTTATAGTTGGAGAAAAGAGCGAGGGACCCCAGGTAGCTCCAACATTTCCAGAACTTTGCTGCCATACTGTTGAAGACATGACCGTAATGAATGATAGAAAGTATATAAGTTTTAAAGTTAAGGAAGAAGATAAATTCCTTCAGCAAGAAAAGATTATTCCTTATTGGGAAAGGCGATCCATAAGACACAAGATCCTCGAAACAATGACACATGAATGGAAGGACTGCTACGCTGCAGGTATGTTTACTGAGTTTATGGAGCAAAGAGCTCCCGGACACACTGTAGCTGATGGGAAAATTTATGAAAAAGGATTTTTAGATTTTAAGAAGGAAATTGAAGATCAAATTGTAAAGCTAGACTTTATAAATGATCCAGAAGCTTATAATAAAAAAGCTCAGCTTCGGGGTATGGCTATTTCTTGTGACGCAATAATTATTTATGGCCAGAGATATGGCGACTATGCAAGAGAACTAGCAGCCAAGGAAAGCGACCTTGTAAGAAAAGAAGAATTGCTGTGGATAGCAAGAAATTGTGATGTTGTCCCTGCCCACAAGCCGAAAACTTTTGCCCAGGCGCTCCAGATGTACTGGTTCGTTCATATTGGAGTAACAACGGAACTTAATACATGGGATTCATTCTCTCCCGGCAGACTTGACCAATACATTTACCCTTTCTATAAAAAGGAAAAAGAGGAAGGAACCATTTGTTATTCCGAGGCAAGAGAACTGTTAGAATGCTTTTGGATTAAATTCAACAATCAGCCTGCTCCTCCAAAGGTTGGAATAACCTTAAAAGAAAGTGGAACCTACACAGATTTTGCAAATATTAATACTGGAGGCATAAATCCATATACAGGACAAGATGGAGTAAATGAAATATCCTATATGATACTTGACACAATGGATGAAATGAAACTTCTCCAGCCAAGCTCCAATGTTCAAATAAGTGAAAAAACTCCCCACGAATTTTTGAAAAGAGCCGTTGAGATTTCAAGAAAGGGATGGGGTCAGCCAGCTTTTTACAATACGGAGGAACTGATACAGGAGCTTTTAAATGCAGGCAAGACTTTAGAAGATGCTCGTTTTGGTGGAGCCTCTGGATGTGTTGAAACGGGCTGCCACGGCAGGGAAGCATATGTCTTAACTGGATATTTGAATGTTCCCAAAATATTGGAACTTACATTAAACAATGGATTTGATAAATATACTGACAAACAGATTGGAATAAAAACGGGAAAGCCCGAAGATTTTAGATCCTTTGAAGACCTTTACAATGCTTTTGTAAAACAATTATCCTATATTGTAGAAGTTAAAATAAGGGGAAATAATATAATCGAAAAAATCTTTGCAGACCATATGCCATCTACATTTATGTCAGTATTGACAGATGGCTGTAAGGAAAGTGCTAGGGACTATAATGCAGGAGGTTCTAAATACAATACAAGATATATACAAATTGTAGGAATTGCTACAATTACGGATTGTTTATCATCAATTAAATACAATGTATTTGATAATGAAAGATTTACAATGGATGATTTGTTAAAAGCATTAGACTCAAATTATGAAGGATATGACCAAATAAAGAATTTAGTATTAAATCACACTCCGAAGTATGGAAACGACGATGATTATGCTGATGATTTAATGATTTATACTTTCACCACCATAAGGGATTTAATTAGAGGAAGAAAGACTGTATGTGGAGGAACATACCAAATTGATATGCTTCCAACAACTTGCCATGTATATTTTGGTTCGGTAATGGGTGCATCTTCAAACGGAAGGTTAGCAGAAAAACCGGTATCAGATGGTATATCTCCCGAAAAAGGAGCAGATGTAAAGGGGCCTACTGCAGTAATTAAGTCTTGTTCAAAAATGGACCACACCTCTACGGGAGGAACATTACTTAATCAGAAGTTTACTCCATCGTCCATTGCTGGGGAAGAAGGGTTAGAAAACATATCTTCACTAGTCAGAACATATTTTGAACTAATGGGTCACCATATCCAATTTAACGTAATTGATAATAAAGTCCTTTTAGATGCACAAAAACACCCTGAGGAATATAAGGATTTAATAGTTAGGGTCGCAGGGTATTCGGACCATTTCAACAATCTTGAAAAATCTTTGCAGGATGAAATAATTGGAAGAACAGAGCAGGGATTTAATTAATGTAGGGTATTTAGCCAACTAACACGTTCTGTCAATTTTCGTGTTTATACTTTATTTTCCTATTGACATATTTGAAACATATTGGTATTATCAATTTATAAAGTAAATATGGCTCATATAAGTCTCATAATATGGTTGAGATGTTTCTACAAAATGACCTTAAATCATTTGGCTATGGGTGAAAGTGTACCTAGGGTTCCGAAGAATACTTGCTGGACCGAGCGGTACAGATACTGTATAGTATTACACCGAAGGGATAAAAGCCCAGTCGGGTAGGTTTCACTTCCTACCTTGACGGGCTATCTTTATTTTTTGTCATAAATCATATGATAAAATTATAAAATATTCAGGAGGAATAATACTTTGAAACAATTTTTTAAGCTTGAGGAACACAAAACCGATGTAAAAACAGAAGTTTTAGCAGGCATTACAACTTTTATGACAATGGCCTATATTTTAGTTGTTAATCCTATCATATTATCAGCAACCGGAATGGATCCCGGCGGTATATTTACTGCCACAGCCTTATCTGCTGTGATTGCAACACTAATGATGGCCTTATTTGCTAATTACCCCTTTGCTTTGGCACCAGGTATGGGACTTAATGCATTCTTTGCATTTACGGTTGTGCTTGGACCTATGGGGAAATCATGGGAATTTGCTTTAACGGCAGTATTAATCGAAGGAATTATATTTATTTTATTATCTTTAATAAAGGCTAGGGAGGCAATATTTGAATCCATACCTTTAAGTTTAAAAAATGCTGTTTCTGTTGGAATAGGTTTATTTATATCCTTTATAGGTTTATCAGGAGCTGGAATAGTAGAAGCAGGCGACGGTACGCTTCTTGCTTTGGGTGAATTAACATCAGGTGCTCCATTGTTAGCAATTATAGGAATCATTATTACGGGATTTTTGCTGACAAAAAACGTTAAGGGAGCCTTGTTAATAGGAATAGTTTTTACAACAATCATCGGGATTCCTATGGGAGTCACCATTTTGCCTGAAAATTTCAATACAATAGTAAGCATGCCTCCTTCAGTTAAGGATATTGCATTTAAATTTGTAGGTTTTGACCAAATATTTTCCCTTGAAATGGTAGTTGTAGTATTTACATTCCTTTTCGTAGATATATTTGATACTGTTGGAACATTGGCAGGCGTTGCTACAAAAGCGAATATGTTAGATAAAGACGGAAAACTGCCAAAAGTAGGAGCAGCATTAATGGCTGATGCTGTTGGCACAATAGTAGGTGCATGTTTAGGTACAAGTACTGTTACAACATATGTTGAAAGTGCTTCCGGCGTAGCAGAAGGAGGAAGGACAGGACTTACAGCACTTACCACTGCAGCTATGTTTGGAATTGCATTATTTTTCGCTCCATTGTTTACATTGGTTCCCTCAGCTGCAACTGCACCTGCTTTGGTTATTGTCGGCTTGTTTATGATGAGCCCTATAACAAAAATAAATTTCAACGACTATACAGAAGCGATACCGGCTTTCTTAACAATTGTTATGATGCCTTTTGCATATAGTATTGCAGAAGGAATTGTATTTGGAATGGTATCATATGTTGTTTTAAAAGCCTTATCAGGCAAATCCAAGGATGTATCTTGGGTTATGTGGATATTGGCGTTACTCTTTGTTATAAGGTTTATATTTATGTAAAAGTAAAGATATGTATAACAGCCTGCCCTAGGAGATAAGTGCAGGCTGTTTAATTTATATTTTTGAATGAAACTAAGAACTAAGCGAGAATAAAAAATATTTTCCAAAAAAGTGTTGCATTTTATAAATGTCTATAATATAATAAGAGAAAATATACCCAACTAAATTAGTAGGAAATACGGCGAAAAAGGAAAGTAATATATAAGGAATTTTCAGAGAGAGCGTCTCAAGGCTGAAAGGATGCTTATTGGATTTATATGTGAAGTGCCCTTTGGAGTACAGCACCGAATTAAGTAGGCTGCTGCGGAACCATCCGTTAATATGGAGTAGCATGATAGTGCTATATAAGGGGACTTTGTCAATTAGAGTGGAACCGCGGATTTTATCCGTCTCTTCGTTAGAGGCGGATTTTTTGTATAGATTATAAATTTAGTGGAGAAAAGAAAGAGGTAGAAAAATGATATATAATAATACATTAAAGTTAATAGGAAATACTCCTGTAGTAAAATTACCGGGAGAAAATATTTATTTAAAAATGGAAAAATTTAATCCTGGAGGAAGTGTTAAGGACAGAGCTGCTTTAGGTATGATTGAAGATGCCGAAGCAAAAGGTATTTTAAATAAAAACAGCATTATTGTAGAGCCTACTAGTGGTAACACAGGAATTGCACTAGCACTTATTGGAAGATTAAAAGGATATAAGGTTGTAATTGTAATGCCTGAAACTATGAGCCTTGAAAGAAGAAGTATAATTCAAGCTTATGGAGCTACATTAATACTTACTGAAGGACAAAAAGGAATGAACGGAGCCATTGCAAGGGCAAAGGAATTATTAGAGTCAAATAATAAATATTTTATGCCTGATCAGTTTAATAACCCTGCAAATCCAAAGATTCACTACGAAACAACAGGAAAAGAAATTATTGATGATTTAATTGATATTGATATATTTGCAGCTGGTGTTGGTTCAGGAGGAACCCTTTCAGGAGTTTCAAAAAGACTGAAAGAACACAATAAAGAAATTATTACTGTGGGTGTTGAACCTTCAAAATCACCGGTTATAGCAGGTGGCAATCCATCACCTCATAAAATCCAAGGAATCGGAGCAGGTTTTATACCGGGAACTTACGATGCTAGTGTTGTAGATGAGTTAATTACAGTTACTGACGAAGAAGCAATTGACGCTACTATTGAGATTTCAGCAAAAATAGGTATGCTTATTGGTATTTCATCAGGCGCTAACGTAGCAGCAGCAAGAAGGCTTGCACAAAAATACGGCAGTAATAAAAAGGTACTAACTATATCTCCTGATGGTGGAGAAAAGTATTTATCAATAATAAAGTATTAGTTGAAAGGAATGATTCTGGTGGTTAAATTTATAAAATCCATAATTGAAGATATTGACTCCGTGTTTGACAGGGATCCTGCTGCAAGGAATAGGATGGAAGTATTATTTTTATATCCTCATATTAAAGCATTGATTGCATACAAAATCTCACACCAATTATATTTAAAGAAAAGATATTTTTTAGCAAGGTTAATATCAAATATTGCAAGGCACAGAACAGGAATCGAAATTCATCCGGGAGCAATTATAGGTAAAGGTCTTTTTATAGACCATGGTATGGGAGTTGTTATAGGGGAAACTGCAGTCGTTGGTAATAATGTAACTATGTTTCATGGAGCTACCTTAGGTGGTACCGGCAATGAAAAAGGAAAGAGGCATCCCACTGTTGGAGACAATGTGGTAATAGGAGCATCAGCGAAAATTCTTGGAAATATATATATTGCTTCTGGAACCAAGGTAGGTGCCAATGCTGTTGTATTAAAGGATACTAGTCCTAATTCAACTCTTGTTGGAATTCCGGCGGTAGAAGTAAAAAAAGGAAGCAAAATCATCAGTTTAAATGAATATGCAATATAAAGACACCCATAGGGTGTCTTTATATTTTACATAATGGTAATTATGTCATCATGGGCATAGGTTGGGATTTTATGTTTAAGTAATGAGATTCTTCGGGCTAAAGCCCTCAGAATGACAGGTATGAAGGTTATAATCATAGGAATGAAGGTTTTAATCTTTCGGATTAACATTGTCGAAGTTAACTAATGAAGGTTCTCCTTCTTGAATGA
>CAZTML010000012.1:0-23962 GCA_964614935.1 uncultured Clostridia bacterium
CAAAAGAAGCTGCTAAAACACCAACCAATATTAATAGTGACCATGACATTAATTTTATTCTTTTTCTTCGTCGTCTAATTTTTCTGTTCATATATTAATTACCTCATAAAATTCTACTTATAATTCTATCTTACTATGAAAGATTTTGCAAGAAGTGAATTATTAAAATTACATTAACTGTTATTCCTATAAATAACTCATATCGAGGGCACCGCCCTCGTCGTCATTATGAACCGCAGGTGAAGAATCTCATATGAGATCCTTCGCTTACGCTCAGGATGATATGCGTGGTTTTATTAGTGCTTTTGGTCCAAAACCGATTAAATCATATCTATTTTCTTTTATTAATGCCTTCAAAACTAAGTCGTAATTTCCACGTTTTGAATATTGAAGCAAGGCCCTTTGCATTCTTCTTTCCTCTTTATCTTTTGGAACATAAACTTCTTCATTGGTTAATGGGTTAAACCCTGTATAATACATACATGTTGATAAAGTTCCCGGTGTAGGATAAAAATCCTGTACTTGTTCCGGAATATGACCCATATCTCTTATATATTCAGCAAGTTCGATAGCATCCTTTAAGAAAGAGCCAGGATGGGACGATATAAAATAAGGAACAATATATTGTTCTTTATTTATTTTCTTGTTCGTTTCATCAAACTTCTTAACGAACTTATTGTATGTTTTTATTGAAGGTTTACCCATGAGTTTTAAAACTGATTCCGAAACATGTTCCGGTGCAGTTCTTAATTGCCCACTAACATGGTGCTTACACAATTCTTCTATAAATTCATCATTATTATCATATATTGCATAATCATATCTTATGCCTGAACGAATAAAAACTTTTTTGATACCTTCAGTTTTCCTGATTTTCCTAAGTAAGCCTATATAATCACTATGGTCAACTTGTAAATTTTTACACTTTTCAGGTGTTAAGCATTCTTTGTTTATACAAGCTCCATTTTTTTCTTGTTTTTTGCATGCTTTTATTCTAAAGTTTGCCGTAGGTCCACCTACATCGTGAATATATCCTTTAAAATCCTTATCATTTTTTATTTTCTCAACTTCACTTAATATAGATTCATGACTCCTGCTTTGTATTATCCTTCCTTGGTGGAAATTGAGGGCGCAAAATGAACATCCTCCAAAACAACCTCTTACACTCGTTATTGAGAATTTCATTTCTTTTAATGCAGGTATGCCACCTAAATCCTTATATATAGGATGATAATCATCCATGTATTCTATATCATAAACATCATCTAATTCTTGTTGAGATAAGATATCCATAGGTGGATTTTGTACAACAAAGACTGTGTCATATTGTTCTACTAGGGTCCTGCCACTCTTAGAGTCAGTATTTTCATATTGTATTTTAAAGCTCTCTCCATACTTTTCTTTAGAAGAAACAACCTCATCATAGCTAGGCAAAAATATTGCTTGGTAGGGACGCTCCCTATCCTTTGTCCTATATAAGGTCCCACTGATAAAGGTAATTTCTTCAACAGGAATACCGGATTCAAGTGCCTCAGCAATTTCAATTATTGCTTTTTCTCCCATACCGTATACCAATAAATCTGCCGCAGAATCCATCAATACAGACCTTTTGACACTGTCGCTCCAATAATCATAGTGACTTAATCTTCTTAAACTTGCTTCAATACCACCAATTATTATAGGCACATCCTTGTAAGCCTCTCTAATTCTATTAGAATATACAGTAAGAGCTCTGTCAGGTCTTAAGTTTGCCTTACCACCAGGTGAATAAGCATCTGTCCTCCTTCTTTTTTTAAATGTGGTGTAATGGTTAACCATTGAATCAATATTCCCTGAATTTACCAGAAAGGCTAGTTTGGGTTTTCCTAATACCTTGAAAGAATTCAAATCTTTCCAATCCGGCTGTGGGATTATACCAACCTTATAACCAAAACGTTCTAAGAGTCTGGACAAAACTGCAACTGCAAATGAAGAATGATCAACATATGCATCGCCAGTAACAAAGACAAAGTCACATTGGTCCCAACCGCGTTTTTTCATATCATTTATATTTATAGGTAAAAAATCCATAAAATCCATAAAGTCTCCCTTCATTCTTATTATTATACCATCGAGGTGGTACTTTAAACAATAGCATGATTAAAATCAATATGCTTTTTTATGTTGTAAAACATGAGGAAATTGTTCGTTAACTGTTGAAAAGAGAAGAATGAAAAAAACAGGAGAATTTCCCTCCTGCTTTAAGTAGGTTACATAATTAACCTTATGTAACTTTATTTATTAACTATAACTTCAACTACATCTCCGTTTTTTAATCCTGCTGCATTTCCTTCTTCAATATCAATGTGCATGTCCAGTGCATATTCATCATTTACCCTAATCAATACATTATCAAAAGTAAGAGCTCTTAAGCCATCTACTTTTACAAGCACTGTATCTTTGTCTTTAAGACCGTATTTTTCTGCATCTGATGTATGCATATGGATATGTCTTGCTGCAACAATAACACCTTTTTCAAGTTCTACCTCGCCTTTTGGTCCTACAAGTTTAAGACCCGGTGTTCCTTCCGTATTACCAGAATCTCTAACATATAGATTTTTAATTCCCAAAGTAATACCATCCGAAATAGATATTTCCACTTGAGTTTCCTTTCTTGCAGGTCCTAATATTCTAACACCTTTAATAGTTCTTTTAGGTCCTACCATATCTACCTTTTCATCACATGCAAATTGTCCAGGTTGGCTTAAATCCTTTATAGGGGTAAGTTCATATCCTTCACCGAATAATATATCAATATGCTCTTGGCTTAAATGAATGTGTTTGTTGGACATACCAACTGTTGTTTTGAAATTCATAATATCCTCCGTTAATTATAATCTATAGGTAATTATAATACATCGTTATTAAAATTTCAACAGTCATTAATTATAATTTAAATAAGCCGGTCCTAGCATTCTTGTCTAATATTTAAGTCAAACCCTTGTTCTTTCATTATATTTACCATATTGTAACGTTTTGGAATAAAATTTTTAAATTTTCCTATTCTTTCTTTATATATTTATTCGCCATATAATATCCAATGTTTACAATAGTTAATATTAGAAAGTAATATGAAATATAAATTACTAATTTATTTCCAGGCATCCAGATAGATGACATGTAAAAGAAGATAGCTGCAGGAATGTATAAAGCTAATTTTTTCATGTTTAAAATATTATCTTTTACATCATTTTTGTTAAATGTGCTTTTTGTCGCATGCATTTTTTTGTAATAAAACGAATCTTCCGGTAGCATGTTGTATTTACCAGCCAAATTATAAAGACCTTTAAGATCAATTAATGATATTTCAAACCTATCTTTAAATTTTTCAAGAAGTTTTTCTGCATCTTCACTTAAGTTAGCGGTAGTGACTAAAAATCCTTTTCTTATATTACTATTGCCCATGAAGGTCAATAAGGATCTTATATCTAGTTTTTCTACCTCTATACCATCATAAAGCTTGAATATTTTAATGCAAGATATGTATCCTTCCTGTTCAGCCAAGTACAAGCTCCTCCCCTTTTTAATTATATTATTGTATCCTTCATATTTGAATAATAATTTAATGAGCATTTCAAAATCATTAGAGTTTATTTCCTCAATTTTTGAAGAAAAATAGTCCCTTTTAACTTTACTCATTAAAAGCGCCTTTCCTTTTTTATTTTTGCTATCTACATTAAATTTATTAACCAAGGTGAAAATAGCAAATATCAGGAAAGAACTTAGTAACGACAATATAAAATCAATATAAATAAAATATATTACCACAAAACCTACAAAGCTTATTAGTATCTTGAAAAGAGCTAAGTCTGTTCTGTAGCTTAAATAATTTCGGTTCCCTAATGCTTCTTTAATGTAAGCCTTTTTCAAATCATTATCTTTAATCACAAAAATCACCTCAATGGAATTATTTCCAATTTGAGGTGATTTATACATTTTATGAAATTCTTGCGTTGGCAGATCGTACTAAAGACTATTAACTGCTTCTTCTAATTTATCTAAGTGCTTTATGGGGAAATATGCCAACAATTCTTTAAACTGCTCTACTGTAAGTCCTTGAGTAGAAGAATATATTTTTATTTTTTCATCTAAACTTGCATTTATGAACTCTTCTTTAATATCTTCAAATTTCTTTTCCATAATACTCCCTTCCTTTGAAATTCAATTTTATCTTTAGATTATTATTACACATTTATCAGAATCTATTATAAGAATATTCTCGTCAAAATTTGTTTTATGTAAGTCTTAACTCATCTGCATTTATGGATATTATTAGTAAGATGATATTACTCGAATCGACGAAATTAGTCAATTAAAATTTAATTTTTTATTGATTAATTTATTCAAGTATTGTAAAATTATTTTATCTGCAAAAGCTTATTATTTGCTTAAATATTATCCGAAAGGAGTGTTGTTTTATGATTTGTTATATTGAAAATTTATTGGCACCATCGGAGGTGGACCTCCGCTAATTTAAATCAGGAGGATATTTTGAGTAAAATTAACATGAAAGATTATGGACTCAGCGACAGATTTATCAATGAGTCGAAAATGTACGACTTAAACATAGGCAGAATTATTTCACAAGATAAAGGTTCCTACAAGCTTGTAACGGAAAATGGAGAATTTAAAGGACAAATATCAGGAAAATTTAGATATCAGGCTCTTAATATATCAGATTATCCTGCAGTAGGAGATTTCGTAATGATAGATGAAAATGATGGCAATGCTATCATCCATCATGTTTTATCTCGGAAAAGTGCATTTATAAGAAAAGCTGCAGGAACATCCCACAATAATCAAGTAGTTGCTGCTAATGTAGATACTATATTCATTTGCATGGCTCTAAACAATGACTTTAATCTAAGAAGATTGGAGCGTTACATATCAATCGGATGGGACAGCAATGCTCTACCTGTGGTAGTTCTGACCAAATCTGACCTTTGTAGCAATTTAGAAGATATAATGAGCCAACTTGATGTCATTGCATTAGGACTTGAAGTTATAGTTACTTCAAGTTTAAAAGATGAATTTGAAAATATCAAAAAATATGTTAAGCCGGGTCAGACAATAGCATTTATAGGTTCTTCTGGAGTTGGTAAAACCACTCTTATCAATAAGTTAATAGGCCAAGATATCTATGATACAAAAGAAACGAGAAATGATGACAGAGGCAGGCACACAACAACAAGAAGAGAACTTATTCTTTTGCCTGAGGGAAGTATAGTAATTGATACTCCAGGTATGAGAGAACTTGGAATTGAAAGTGCTGATTTTTCTAAATCATTTAAAGAAATTGATGAATTGTCAAACATGTGCAAGTTTAGTGACTGTAGTCACACCAAGGAGCCGGGATGTGCAGTAAAAAAAGCTATTGAAGAAGGCTCTTTATCAGAAGAAAGACTAGAAAGCTATTTTAAGCTAAAAAAAGAAGCAAATTATGAAAATTTAAATTCCAAACAAATCGAAACTGAAAAAATAAAAAGAATGTTTAAAGATGTAGGCGGCATGAAAAATGCCCGAAAATTCAACAAAGAAAAGAACAAACATGAGTAACAATTGAATAATCTATGTCGAAATAATTTATCTAATTTTGAGACGGTTCTATTTGTTACAAAATAATGTAACAAATAGAGCCGCATTTTTAAATCTATATGCAAGACAATATCTATATATTTTCATTCATTAATAATAAGTATTTTTTTACTGCTTTCAATGAACCCTTGAGTATTCTGAAAATATTTGCAATGCCGTATTTTTTAATCATTTCAGTGTTCTTATTAACGAATATATTAACATATAAATTTGTTTTTAGTAGTTCATAGTAATATAATTTTAAACTTATTTTTGACGGTCTTATCATAACTTGGCCAAAGCTCCATTTTTCGTAATCATCTTTAGGATAAATCAGTCTGTCTTCAAATTGATTGTACAAAGGAAGATTTGGAAAAGGTGTTAAAGGGCTTATACTTGTAATTTGAGGCTTCAATTCCTTAATATATGACCTAAGAGACTTAAAATCACTACTACCCCAATCAGGATGCGCCATAAAAGAAGCCCACACATCTATTTTTAATTTCCGGAGTATTTCTGCTGCTTTTAAATTATCATCTGTTGAAGACTTCTTACGGTAAGTATATAATTCATCATCGCTGAATGTTTCATATCCCACAAGAAGAGCCTTTAATCCTAGTTCTGATAATTCCTTTAAGTATTTTTCATATTGAATAATTCCTTTTACAGACCCATACATAATATAAGATTTTTTCAAGTTATTCTCTCTTGCAATATTAATAAATGATGTGATTTTTTCTTCATTTCCTAAAAAGTCATTGTCTATAAACATTATTGTAGGTTCTTTAATACTTAACAAATCTTTTTTAGTAAGTTCTAAATCAATTAATTTTTCTTTAACCCCTTCAATTCTCCACCTAAGGCAAAAATCACAAACTTTTTCACAGCCTGTTCCAAATTCCATAATTGCAGCAGGTCTGTAGCCAAAATATGAATATTCCTGCCTGTATTTCTCCGTAGAAGTTCTGTCAGGAAGCATATATTCATTTCTTCCCTGTTTACCTGTTGATTTATAGTCTGATATTTTTGATCTTATGCCATCAATCAATGGCACTTGGCCATCATTAAGAGCCCAGATTAATTTATTTATATTATCTTTGTTTGTATATTGAAAAATATAATCTACATTTTCATTGTAAAAGGCTTCCGGATTTAAATATGTCTGAGTTCCCCCCACAAAAGTTATAATATTGAAATCGGACATTTTTATTTCTTTGCACAGGTCTAACACTTTAACTACGTCAATACAAAGAGATGTAAGACCAATTATTTCAGGCATATAGTCCTTAATCTTTTCTCTTAAGCTGTCTTTTTCAATCATCATATCGAAAATTTCAACTTCATGGTCATCTTTTATGGCACCATAAATCATTTCCAAACCCAAAGGCTCAGAAAACATAAAGTCGCTTAATGTAATTGCTTGTTTAATCCTTGGTGGTCTTACCAATAATATTTTCATTGTGGCTCCTTTTCCCGCAGTCTCATTCACCAATTTATTTGCTCCTTCGTCGCATAAATTGGGAATTCGTTGCGAAAGACCTACCGCTATTTTTCAGATAAAAAGACTATGAAAAATAGGGTTAGGGTTCTTAAAAAATATTAGGTGTGATTTTTTGTTTTATTTGGTGTCTGTAGAACAAGTTTACAATAGAATAAAACAAGTACTTACCAGGTTTTTGTAAAAATTCTTTTCTTAATATATTCCTTTTAAATATTGATTTAAACGTAAAGAGGGATTCATATAATTCCCAATAGGCATTAGTTAATTCATCAGGAGTCATTTTATTGGATCTGTGGACAGCTTCTGTACCATCGAAAGAATATATGTCTTCTTTGATAATCCTTCCTGCTTCTGTCATATCCTTAAAAAATTTAGTTCCCGGTATAGGAGTTAATATATAAAAGCGAGGTACCGTAATTTTATTGTCTTCAATAAAGGTTTTCGTATCCTTAATAGATGCTAATGTATCCCCTTCGCCACCAACTACCATTTCAGTTGAAACATCAATGCCGTGTGAGTGAATATTCTTAATAAGGTCAGGATATTCCAAGGGATTTGCCCAGGACTTATTCATACCTTTTAAACTTTCTTTTGATATGCTTTCAAGTCCAAAACTAAGAGTAGTGCAACCGCTGTCTGCAAGTTTCTTTAATAGTTCATTGTCCCTGCCTATTCGTATATCGCACTGACTCATCCACTCCATATTTAAGCTCTTTATTTCAATTAGAAGTTTGTCCAAATACTCTCTGTCAGAAAAAATATTGTCATCAAGCAATAAAAACTTTTTAAAACCTAAATCTTTTACTTGTTTTATATCCCTTATAACTTCTTCAAGAGGCTTTTTAATATAATGTCCTTCATACAAACAGGCCACTGAACAAAAGCTACAAGTATTGGGACATCCCCTTCCCGCCTGTACAGGGAGAAAATTTCCTATTTTTTTGTTTACTATAAGGTCAAATCTAGGCATTGGCGTCGAAAACCAACCTTTTTCCAAGTTTTTTTCATATATTTTTTTTAGTTTTCCGCTTTCATAATCCTTAAGAAGATCCTGCCAGACTAATTCTGCATCTCCTACTACAATGCTGTCGCAGTGTTTCAAGGCTTCCTCAGCCATTATGCTTGCCATATAGCCGCCTAGTATAACAGTCTTGCCCATTTCTCTAAACTTCTGTGCGATATCTATAGACCGAATTACTCCATGGCCCATGGTGCTTATTCCTATTAAATCAGCATCCGTATCAAAAGGTATATCCTCAATTATTTCAAGTACAATTTCCACTTCCCAGTCTTCAGGCATCATTGCTGCCAAGAGGGGCATGGCGAGTCCCACAAAATATAGTCTATTTTTTTTAATTGGCTTATGATTTTTGTCATAGGGGCTTGGTTGTATCAATAATATTTTCTTCATTAACGACTCCTTACAATCTTTTGGAGATACTGATAAGATACAAAGCTTGAACCTACAAGCATTTTTAAATTTGCCTTAATACCGTATTTTTTGACTAGGTAAAGAAGGTGCCTTGGCCTCATAATTACTTTATAATATGCTTTCAATATTTCACTATAAAAAGCTCTTATAGTCATATATTTTGGCTTTAAAACTACATGTGCCATATCCCACACTTCATGCTGGTCTCTTTGAACTAATAAAAATTCTTGGTAAGAATTAAATATTTCTGTTCCCGGCAAGGGTGTTAGAGGCTGGAGGTTAACAAACTTAAGGTCTAGATCTCTAAGCCAGCTTGTTAATTGTTTAAAATCTTCTTTTTTAAAATCAAGCGGAATAATCAGAGTTGCATATAATTCAATATCTAATTTATGCAGAATTTTGATACACTTGACGTTTATATCTACACTTGTACCTTTGTTATAATCCTTTAAATCCCCTGCTCTAACGGATTCTATTCCCACAATAACAGCCTGTAGACCTATTTGTTTAAGTTCTTCAATAATATCTTCATTATCTGCTATGAAATCGGCCCTACCATAAACTAAGAATTTCTTCTTAATATTATTTTCTTTGATACCTGAAATGAAATCTTTAAGCTTATTCCTATCATATAAAAAATCATCATCTACAATATATACTTCCTCTTCTTCTAGAGACGATAATTCAGCTATAATATCGCTCATTTCACGCGTGAAGTACTTACCCCCTGTAATCTCCTTGCAAAAGCAAAAAGAGCAGTTGTAGGGGCAGCCAAAGGATGTCTTAATTAAGGCACAAGGGTTATGGAACATATAATAATACTTTTTTCTATACTTTCTTACTGCATCCCTGTCAGGATGCTTATAATTAAAGCAAGTATTCTTTGGATTCTTATTTATTTGAACATTGATTTCTTCCACACATTTCTTATTTATTAATCCTCGTAAGGTTAAATTAAAATCATCTATTCCGTTTTTATTATATATAAAATCTATAAATTCCGATTCAAAGTCCTGAGGAACAACCTCTGCATGAACTCCTCCTACCCCTGTTTTAATATTAGGAATTAGCATTTTAGCAATTTCCGCCATTTCCTTTATTATTCCCACGTGAGTAATATAGCCAGTAAAGACTATAAAATCAGGTTTTTTCTTGCTTATAATTTCTTTAAAACTCATTTTTTCAAGTATCATATCAGCAATTTTTGTATCTGTAGCTTCTCTTAAATCTTCCGGAATATTGGAAACAAGGTATTCCAACTCCAATGGTTCGCATATCATCACATGCTGAAGTCCAATTGTTTCCTTATGTGGTCTTGGTCTAACTAATAGTATTTTCATGGTTTCACCTTATTAAGTGTATATAGAGCTATTCGCGGCATAAATGATTTTTCTTTTATTATTTTCAAATTTTCAACATAAAAATAGGGATATATCAAGAGTCTGAACTGAGAATCTGAATGATAAGAGGCCTTACCCGTTGTAAGCTTGACAAAAGACAATATGAATCTGTCATAAAAGCTTTCACCGCTGGCAAAGGCTATAAATATTTTCCCCTCATCGCTTAAAACATTGTCAAGATAACTAAAAACCTTCCTTGCTTCCTTATAATAAGGCAAGGAATGGCTACATACTATTACATTATATTTACCATTTAATTTATTTAGATTTTCTGCTTCCATTTGTATATGTTTGACAGAAGGATTTCTTTTTTTTGATACTTCAAGCATTTTTTCCGAAAAATCAAGACCGGTAATTTCTATATTGTCAAAAGACTCTCTTAATTCATTTATTAATTGACCTGACCCACATCCTAAATCCAGAACCTTTAATTCTTCATTATCTTTATAATCTCTTATATATCTTGATAAAGAACTTCTTATATAGTTTCTTGTAGGTTTTAAAGAATACTTTTGCACCCACAGCTTATCATACTTTTCAGCCCAAAAATTCCATATATTATGCATTTAAATCTCCTGTCTTATAAAATTCCTGATTCTTTCTGATTTTAAAAGCCTTATGTGAAGGCCGTAAAATAGTGCGTAAAATAAAATTTTCGGCAATTTAGGCTTTACTACCAGGTGTAGTAAATCAAACTTCTCCGGTCTTTTTTCTCTTAAGTCCTTTTCCATTTCCCTATACAACTCGGTCCCCTTTATGGGAGTCATAATTGATATTGTATACACATCTATTTCATTTTGTTTAATAAAATTACTCAATATTTTAAAATCCTTAAAGGAATAATTTGGCTGTACCATAAATAGAGCCGTTAAATCAATATTGTTTTCTTTCAGCAGGGATATAGCCAAGGGGTAATCAGTTGCATTAGTAGTTTTTTTGTAAGTTTCAAGCTCATCATTTACAGTTGCTTCAAAACCGACTATTACCTCCTTAAGTCCCGCCCTCTTTAATTTTTCAAGCAAGTCTTTCTCTCTGCATATGAAGTCAGCCCTCAGATATCCTATAATATTAAGCTTAACCTTCTTCTTCTCAATAAGATCAATAAAATTTAAAGCATCATTTCTTTTGGCAAACAAGACATCATCTACTATCCAATAATAATCGGCACCTATACTCCTCATTTGGTCAATCATTGCTTCATAATCCGGACCTATATATATTTTGCTATTAAGTATTTTGCAGTAACAAAAGGAACACTTATAGGGACAACCGGTAGACCCCTTTATAAGTGCAACATTTCTTTTATCCAAATATTTTAATTGTGATTTTACCCTGTAATAAAATTCTCTATCTGGCTTAATTTTTTCATTTTCACTAATACTCGTTTTTTTACCAATATGCCAGCCACTAGTCAGGCGGCTGTCGACTCCATAGTCTAATAGAGCCTTGTCTTTAGCAGCAAGTTTTTCAATCAAGTCTTTAAATATATTTAAACTAGGTGAATGAAAAACAAAATCTATGCTAGAAACCCTGAAATATTCAGCATTTTCCTGAGCATGAATACCGCCTACAAGAATTTTTACATTGGAGTATTTAATTTTGTAGCTTTGAGATTTTCTAATGATTTCATTTTCTGCCGTATTGTAACCCGTAAGCACGATTATATCGGGAACAATATCATTCCCAGGCTGAAATCCAAATAAATCATCAAGAATATAATTTTCTATATTCATATCATTTAAAAGTGATTTTAAATAACATAGTTCCAGGGGCTCGACTTTAACAGGCTCAATCATAGAAAATATAGTTTTTACCCTTACTTTTTCTAAAAATACTATCATATTATTCCTTAAAAACATGAAGTCTTCTTTCATATGGCCTATAGGACATATGGGGAAGCAATTTTTGTATTATAAAATTTAAGTTCCTTAACAAAAGCTTTATAATGTTTTGATTCTTGGTCAGCCCATTTAAGGCCAAAGCTCTTAGACTTTATATTGTCCGCAAGTATCCAGCTTGATTCCATAGTCTCATATTTTCCTATGGTACATTTAAAGCAATAATCAAACAAAGCTAATATTGCCCCTTTGTTTCTTTCTTCCGGAATAACCCCCATCTCAACTATTTTGAATGTTTTAATATTATGGGAAAAGAATTTGTTTTTAATTACTGTTTTGATTCCTATAGACTCACCTTTATTAATAATTTCGTTAAAGTCAGGATACCATAGCATGAAACCTACAGCTAGGCCTCCTTTTTCAACAAATAGAAGATTTTCTTCCTTCATTAAATATTTTAAGTCCTTAAAAAGTTCATAATCTTCTTCTCTTTTTCTTCTATAATAAAAAATGTGGTCTGAGAATGCTTGGTTATTTATTTTTGTATAGGTATCCATTTCCTTTTTAAAATTGCTAAAATTCGCTGGTCTTACAGTATAAATTTCATTAAGCCTTTTTCTCACATCATTACTAATCAAGGGCGCGGAACCTATCATATCCTTTTTATAGCTTACCATTTGGATAGTATCAAAACCGGAGTTTTCAAAATATTTATTGTAAAATTCAGGATTATGAGCCGATCCGAAGCTTTGCTTTTTATTGAAATCGCTTGCTAAAAAACCAAGTCCGTAATTTACGTGTATGTTCAAAGACCCTGTAATCTTGTTTGCCCCCTTTTCTTTAGCCATTTTAAGAGCCCTTTCTAATATAAGATTAAATGCATCCATATTAAAATTGTCAGACTCAAAAAAACATATTTGTATATATTCAGGCATCCTATGTGCATGTACAAGAAGACATATCATGGTAATTTCATCCTTAACCACCACCATAACCGGCTCTAGGTCTACTGTTTTATTAAGCTCTGATTTACCATACAATATATTTTTCAACATACCTGACAGGGTATCCCTTTTTAGATCAATATCTAAGTATTGTTTTTGATAAAAATTTAAAAAATCTTTTCTTTTATCCTTGTCTACTGTAACTAATTTCATGATTGCTCCATAGATTTTTATATCATTATAGCACAGCTTAATAACTATTACAAAATAAAAAAACCCTCAGTGAGGGCTATACTATTGTAAATTGCATACACTTTCTTTTTTGGTTAGTTTTACTGCTTTTGTTACAGGTTTCCATATAACTTGAGCCAAATAAAAGTCTATCATACTGTGTATTACAGTACCTATGCCTACCAAAAGTATTATTGAAACAAAAAATCCCTTTGCATAGTAAGCTGTGCCCATGCTGTTCCCAAAATAAAATGGCATTACCACCAACACTTCGCTTATTCCATGCAATAATCCTATTGCCAAAGAATAGACTAAAGAAGATTTAAATGTATTTAATGTATGAGGATGTTTTTTTAGATATAAGGCTCCTAGTCCTGCGAAAATAATGTGAGACCCTGCACGTAGGACAACAACTATTGGGAATCCTGCCAACATAAAGCCTGCTGCTGTTCCAGCCGCAACAAATAGAGCTGTTGACGGTGAAATAAACATTGCTATAAAAATCGCCACATGGCTTGCTAGAGTAAATGATGCAGGTTCTAATGTAATTTTTAGGGGTGATATTATGGGTATTACTATTCCAATTGCACAAAGGAGTGCAGATATTACCAATGATTTATTATGGTTTCTATTCATTATTTTATCCTTTCAGGTTTTGTCTTGTCATATGTCTTGACACCTATGAATAAAATTATAAAACAGTTCTAGACCTATGTCAACTGTTATTTTCTAAGAGAATTTTTTGCTTTTTTAAAACTTCAATAATTCTTTTTTTGGTTTCTTCTTCTTTACATCTAATTGTGTGAAGATGTATGCCTCCTGTAAGTCTCATTAAAGGTTGTACCGTATTATCTTCAACCTTTTTAAGAAATAAATCCACGTCATATCTTGATTTAAGGTGTAATTCTCCTATAATTTCACCATAGATTGGGTGCTCAACTTTAACATCATGAACAATCCCTCCGTTATCAACAATTGAATATAACTCCTTAGTCATGTGTTCGTCTTCGTGCTTACAGGCAATTGTAAATACACATTCATCTTCATCTTCTTTATCTAATAAATATCCCCTTGGTGTTGCTGATATAGAAAGGCCACCGGCACGTAATAAGGCAATATCACCAACAATTACCTGACGGCTTACGGAAAACTCCTTAGCAAGTGCAGATGCAGTAATGGCTTCTGTATTATTATTTAATATTTCTTCGATTTTAACTCTTCTTTCTTCCGAAGTCATGTTTTGCTCCTTTCACACAAATAATGCCAGCAATATTTTGCCGACACTTGATGTAATAATCGGAGTGAAAGGATTTGAACCTTCGGCCTCATGGTCCCGAACCATGCGCGATACCAAACTTCGCTACACCCCGACAACACCAACATTATACGCTTTGTGTATAATATTGTCAATTTGATTTTTCATGTCTATTGCTTCTTCTAGCTTCTAATGCTTGTCTATTATTATCGTAATTTTTCTTTTTATCTAATTAGAAAAAGGCATTTATATTAAAATCCTAGATCATTGAAACAATTTCAACATTTGTCATATTATAATTATAAGTTGATATTTTTATTATCATTCGTATAACCTTTTAGGAGGTAAAAATGTCTGTTAGAAATACACCATATCTAGTTAAAAATAAAATTAAGGGCACTCTATGTAACAATTTTGAAGAAGTAGAAGAAGTCGAAGAAGTCGAGGAAATAGGATATTTAGAAATCAATGTTTTTCGTTATATATGTAGAACTCCAATTCCTTTTGCTATTGTAAGAGTATCAAAATTAGTCATCTGTGGCACTTATAGAGAGAAAGGAGATGGCTTTTTTATAAATGTAAGACTGACAGACTTTAATGGTTCTACACCCATATTTGAACTGCCTGTATTAAAAAAAGAAAATGAAATATATAACGTGTCAGTTCAAGGAGATGGTTTCCATATTGCATATATTTTTGATGTCCCCATTTATCCTAATATAACAACTACTTATGATGTCTATTTAAGACACTTTGCTTTCGAAGGTGAACCCGATTACGAATTCATATTGCAACCACAGATGCCTGGACGAGAGAATAAACCTAGATTTTTTTAAGGTGTGTACCCCTTCATTTAAGTCCCGCAGAATGTTTTATATTTGCAAAATGAGATCGGTGGTAGTTCTGCATATTTAGACTGTTCAAAACAGTGTTCAAAGGGACTTGTCAAAGCTCTCATTAAGTTGTCTAATACACTGTAATCATCCTTCTCAGCTGCAGATAACGCTTCTTCAACTCTATGATTTCGAGGAATAACCGCCGGATTGGAGCTTCTCATCAATTCAAAAGATTCTTCTTTTATTTGGCTTTGCCTTTGAAGGCGTGCCTGCCATTTATTATGCCAAATTCTGAATTCACTAGTCTCATACATACCCTTATCCTCTTTGGAAAAAGTTAAATTAATAAAAGTATTTGTATAATCTTCATTATTCTTATGCATTATATTTAAAAGGTCATCAAATAGTTTTTCGTCGTCTTCTTCCTTATTAAATATTCCTAATTTTGTCCTCATACCGGACATCCAATAATTATGAAACAATTCATAAAATTCTATAACTGCATCTTGTGCTAATTTAATAGACTGGTCTTGATTTTCATCAATAAGGGGTAAAAGTGTTTCAGCAAACCTTGATAAATTCCAAGCACCAATTTTGGGCTGATTTTTATAGGCATAACGGCCATGGGTATCAATAGAGCTAAATACCGTTTCAGGATTATAAGTATCCATAAAAGCACAAGGACCATAATCAATTGTTTGACCACTGATAAGCATATTATCTGTGTTCATTACACCGTGTATGAATCCAACAAGCTGCCATTTTGCAATTAATGATGCCTGTCTTTTTACCACCCCTTTAAGGAAAGAAAGATATGGATTATCATCCTTTGCAATTTCTTTAAAATGCCTCTTAATTGTATAATCTGCTAATTTTTTTAAATTTTCTTTGGTCCCGAATTTTGCAGTATACTCAAATGTACCAACACGTATATGGCTGCTTGCTACGCGAGTTAGAATCGAACCTTTAAGGATTTCTTCCCTTATAACCGGCTCACCGGTTGTCACAACAGCTAAACATCTGGTTGTAGGGATATTTAGATTGTACATAGCTTCACTTATAATATATTCTCGAAGCATGGGACCAAGTCCTGCCCTCCCGTCTCCACCACGTGAATATGGTGTCCTGCCAGACCCCTTCAACTGAATATCAAATTTCTCTCCTTTTGGTGTTATTTGTTCACCTAAAAGCAAGGCCCTTCCATCACCTAGCATGGTAAAATAACCAAATTGATGACCAGCATAGGCTTGAGCAAGAGCTATAGACCCTTTAGGAACATCATTTCCAGAAAAGTATGACAGTCCTTCATCACTTTTAAGTTCATCTATATCCAATCCTAAATATTCAGCTAAATCATTGTTTAAAAGCACTAGTTTTGGAGTGCGTACTTTATTTAAATTTATTTTGGAGTAAAAGAATTCAGGTAAATCTGCATAACTGTTTTCTAAATTCCATCCGGTTTTTATCTTGTTTATCATTTCATCTCCTATATATTTATGGTCTATATTTGAGTAACATTTATAAATTTATAACATCCATAAAAATGATGTTGATTACTATCTTCTGTATTATGTAAAAAACTATGCAGAATAAAAATATTCTGCATAGTATCTTATTATGTCATTACTATGATATGCCGTTGTAGTTGTCGTTCGAATCTTAAAAAATCAGATCCTTCGCTACGCTCAGGATGACACTCCAAGACATATTCGTTTATAGCAAGTTGGATAGAAAATGATAAATTCTGAACGCAATGAAGTAATCTCTTGTTAGTATCATTTGCCTATTCCATTCTCTCTGGCATAGTAAAAAAGGTATTGCTGGGCATAACCCGAATAGTCGCCAAATTTATTTTCTGCAAACTTTCTTATATCTATATCTTTTGTATCTTTGCTTACATACAGTTCTTGCATAACCCTTCTTATCCATACATCTACAGGAAATGTTTTAAACTGCTTCATAGAAAACAACAATACACAATTTGCAACCTTGTCCCCAATTCCCTTATAAGTTTTAAGATAAGCTAATCCATCTTCATAAGACATATTTTTTATATTGTAAATTTTATCTTTTTCAGTTAAAAACCTTGTAGCTGCTTCCTTAATCCTTGGAGACCTAAATCCAGCCTTACAAGTAAGAATTTCCTCTACTGATGCCTCCGATAAGCTTTCTGCTCTTGGAAAAGCATAATATTCTTTTCCTCTATAGTCCCCTATATATTCTCCAAAGCATGTGCTTAAATTTTCTATAACTTTTTTAATCATGGGAATTCTGTTATTTGCAGAAATCATAAATGAAATCATTGTTTCCCATTCATCCTGATTTAAAATCCTTATACCTTGGCCAAATTTTATAGCTTCAGCCATAACTTCATCTGTATTAAGGGTTTCCTTGATCACTCCGTAATCCGTATCAAAATCAAAATAATCTACTATAATAGATTCAAAATCTTCTAAATTTACATTATTAAACTCTACAGTAGACCCTTCCTGTGATACATTTAATACCTTATTTTTCACAACTCCAGTATAAGAACCATCTTCTTCTCTATTCCATCTGAAACATTGTCCACAATCAAAAATATGATTAATGTTAAAATCTTTCATATTGTGAACAATAATTTTATTGTTTTTTTCTATAATATTCATTATTTTCACCTATAAAAATTCGATAAAACTTCCTTGTCCATATTCTTTTGCTTTTTCCAAATACTCTTGGCTTTCTTCTATATTACCTTCAATCTCAAATATTTTACCTAAAAAATAATATCCCATTGCTATCCTATACTCATTGTGTGTGACATCTATGAGCATATTAAAGAAATCTTTACATTCATCTATTCTATTGTTGTAAAAATCAGAAATAGCATTGATTAATTCAATTGTTACCTTGTTGTAATCTTTTTTATAATGGAATTCAAGAGTAGTCTTTACTTCACCTAAAATTTCATTAGCTTTATCTATGTCCCCTTTGAAATATAAGCTTAAAAGCATATTGTGATAAAATATAACCTGCCAGTTAGGAGGAATTTTTTTTACTTGATTATTTAAAATGCTCAATACTTCGTCAAATCTGCCTGCATACAATAAGCCAGTTGTTTTTTGAATATAATTTATATGCGTTTCTTTTTCTGATTGAAATTTCAATATAAGTTTGTCAACCTCAGCTATATATTTTTGAGGGTTTTTTTCAACATATAAGAGTTGGTTAAAGAGTTCAACCTGTTTTTCTAATTTTTTTCTTCTAGCTGTTAAGTAGGCAAAATAAATTACTAAAAAGATTATTATTGCATACATATTTTTCTCCTTGGTTATTATTTTTTAAATTTCAATTTAGCTAAGGCATCAGCTAATGCTGTATTAATATTTTCATCTTCCTGCTTATTTTGTTTGGACAAATATTTAGCTGCTTCTTTTTTTGAAATTGAAGTTTTTTCATTTTCTTTTCTTTTATTAAACGCAGATAATTTTTCTCTAAAACCGCATTTACATACAAATATTTTGCCTTCACCTTGACCCCTAAGCTCCAGTCTTTTATGGCAATTAGGGCACCTAGCATTTGTAATTTGAGAAATTCCTCTTCTGTAACCGCACTCCCTATTTTGGCAGACTAACATAGTTCCTCTTTTGCCGTTAACTTCTAATAGGTATTCATCACAGTCAGGACACTTTTCCCTTGTTTCATTGTCATGAACAAACTTCTTATCACTAGATTTAATCTCTTTTATGACTTGCTCAGTATAATTAATCATATTATTTAAAAAATCATTTTTTTGTAATTTGCCTTTTTCAATATCATTTAAGTTTTGTTCCCATTCTGCAGTAAGAACAGGCGATTTTAGGTCTTGTGGAGCTAAATCCAAAAGCTGCCTTCCCTTAGAAGTAGTATAAATGTATCTATCTCGCTTTTCAATAACAAAAGAGTTTAATAATTTATCAATTATATCAGCTCTTGTTGCAACAGTTCCAAGACCACCTGTCTCTCCGATTGTCTTTTTTAAATCTTTATCTGCCCCTTTCATAAACCTTACGGGGTTTTCCATTGCTGACAGCAAGGTCGCTTCAGTAAATCTTGCAGGTGGTTTGGTTTCTCCAATAGTTTTCTTTACATTAGAAAGAGATAAGACACTGGCCTTTTTAAGCTTATTTATATCAGAAGAATAATCATCCAGTACTTCCTCATCTTCATAAGTTCCATATACTTCTTTCCAACCAGGTGATATGGTAATTCTTCCACGGGAAGTAAATTCTTCATTGTTAATTTTTGCATTTATAATAATTTTCTCAAACTCAAATGGTTTTAATAATACTGCAAAAAATCTTTTTACAACTAAGTCGTATATTTTTCTTTCCTTATCTGTTAATTTATTCAAAAGAACTGATTGTTCAGTAGGTATAATAGCATGGTGGTCAGAAACCTTGCTATTATTTACAAAATTCTTGTTAGCCTTAATTGGATTTGATGAAATTTTATAGCCAATTTTAGAATAAGGCCCTACACTGGCAGCCCTTATTCTATCTTTTAGAGTATCCACTATATCATCAGTTAAATACCTGGAATCTGTTCTTGGGTAAGTCAGCACCTTATGACGCTCATAAAGTGTTTGCATGATATTCAAAGTTTCCTTTGCAGAAAATCCAAACATATTACTTGCATCTCTTTGCAGTTCTGTTAAATCATACAAAAGAGGTGCCTGTGTATATGCCTTGTTCCTTGATATATTTATAATTTCTAATTTTTTGTTTTTAATATTATTAATAATATTGTCGCATTTATTTTCGTCAAAACTAGATGTGTTATTATTTTTATCATGCCAAGTAAACTTGAAACCTTCAGCTAAAACCTCTATACCATAGTATTTTACAGGTTTAAAATCACGTATTTCATCTTCTAATGCAGCAATCATTGCAATAGTTGGGGTCTGAACCCTGCCACATGACAATTGAGCATTGTATTTAGAAGTTAAGGCTCTTGTTGCATTAATTCCTACAATCCAGTCTGCTTCAGACCGTGCCAGGGCAGAAGCATAGAGATTTTCATACATTCTACCGTCTTTTAAGTTATTAAAACCATCTTTAATTGCTTTATCAGTAACCGATGAAATCCAAAGCCTTTTTAAGGGCTTTTTTACTTGAACTTTTTCTATGATCCATCTTGCAACCAATTCCCCTTCTCTTCCTGCATCAGTTGCAATTACAATTTCTTTTACATCATTTCTAAGCATCTGTGTTTTTACAACATTATACTGTTTCCTTGTTTGCTTGATTACATCTGTTTTCATTGCCTTAGGAATTATTGGCAAATCATTTAATTCCCACTTGGCATATTTTGAATTATAAGATTCAGGATCTGCCAATGTCACTAAATGGCCTAAAGCCCAAGTAACAATATAATCCTTTCCTTCAACAAATCCGTTGCCAGACTTATTACAATTTAATACCCTTCCTAAATCCTTGCCTACAGAAGGTTTTTCTGCTAAAACTAATATCATATAACTTTCCTTTAATTTTTTCTATATTGTATCATAAACTGTCAAATTTATAAAATGTAATTTAAAAAATAAAAAAGAAACCATTGTGGTTTCTCTATAAAACATACTTATTATAATTCCATTTCTTCCTCATCATCTTTTTTTCTATTGTTTTCCGTCTTTATATGTTCAAGCTTGGTAACTGATACTTCATATGCTGTTTTTGTTTCATATGATTCATTTTCATTTTTCTTTTGATACCTTCTACTTTGTATTCTTCCCCATAGTTTTACATGATCGCCAACCTCTAATTTTTCACAGTACCTTGCATTCCTCCCCCATGCAATGCAAGGTATGTAATCGGACTTGTTGTATGAACGATTAACTGCAATAAGCATATCCGTTATTTCTCTGCCAAATGGAGTTGTTCTGAATTTTGTTTCTTTGCAAAGATAGCCGCTTAAAAACACTTCATTAGGATGCCTTTTCATCTCTTCAAGTTCCATTTCATCAGGCACATATATATCTCTTACAAATACCCTTAGGAGTAGCTTATTTGATGTATCCTCATATCTGTTGTATGATCTAAACTGGCCTTCAATAACTATGTAATTGCCAATGTCCATATTTATATCATTAATTATCCTTTCGGATATAATAACAGGAAGTATGTCCTTAGTTTCACTTAATCTTGGAACTTCTATAAAGAACTCGTAAAACTTTTCTCCAAAAACTTCATGGCTGAATTCTAAATTGCTGTAAATCATCCCGACTATTTTTATATAATTGGACTGCATCTGTTTATCATTCATATACTTTCTTCCCCCTATAATTTGTCTTATATATTTTATTAATATTCAAATGGATGAAATATATGCTTTCAAAAGGTAAATTTGTCTATATTTTTGTTATTGAGCTAATATAGTACGGGGACATTCCTCTACCTGCAAAGACTATCCCAATAAAAGAGGTGTGTCCCCATTCCTTATAAGTCTATGACAAATTTAGATAATTTATATTGAAGTTTAAAATTTAATAATATATAATACATACTTAGGTTAATTTATAGATAAAAGAGAAAGGACGGTCAATATTTATGAAATTAGGTATAGTAGGTCTTCCTAACGTAGGTAAAAGCACATTATTTAATGCAATTACTTCAGCAGGCGCCGATTCAGCCAATTATCCATTTTGCACTATTGAACCCAATATCGGAGTAGTTGAAGTTCCAGATAGAAGATTAGATGTATTAGCAAAAATGAGCAATTCAGGAAAAATACTTCCTGCAGTTATAGAATTTTTTGATATAGCAGGCTTGGTTAAGGGTGCAAGCAAAGGGGAAGGATTAGGAAATAAGTTCCTTGCGAACATAAGAGAAGTTGAAGCCATAGTTCACGTAGTCAGATGTTTTGAAAATGAAAATGTAATTCACGTTGAGACGACTGTAGATCCAAAAAGAGATATTGAAATAATAGAATTGGAGCTAATTTTAGCCGACTTGGAAATAATGACAAAAAGACAGGAAAAACTTGTTAAGATGGTTAAAAATGATAAATCTCTACTGAAGGAATTAGAATTAGTCGATAGAGTTGTTGATGGATTGGAAAATGAAAAACAAGCACGATTCTTAGAATATACAGAAGATGAGCTTAAATTATTAAGAACATTTAATCTAATTACTGCAAAACCCGTATTATACGTAGCAAACGTAGATGAAGAATACTTAGTAGATCCATCTACTAACAAATATGTTTCTATTGTAAAAGAACATGCTTTAAAAGATAATTCTGAAGTAATTGTAATTTGCGGTAAAATAGAAGAGGAGATTTCGCTTTTAGAAGATGAAGAAAAAAGAGAATTTCTTCAGGAAATGGGACTTGAAGAATCAGGTCTTGATCAGTTGATTCGTGTCAGCTATCATCTTTTAGGCCTTATAAGCTTTTTTACAACAGGTCCAATGGAAACAAGGGCTTGGACAATTATAAAAGGAACAAAGGCTCCTCAAGCAGCAAGCAAAATCCACTCAGATATTGAGAGAGGTTTCATAAGAGCGGAAGTTACGAAATTTGATGATGCTGCAAGATTAGGCTCAATGAATGCAGCCAAGGAAAAAGGTCTAATGCGCCTTGAAGGCAAGGAATATGTAATGGAAGATGGAGATATAGTTTTATTCAGATTCAATGTTTAATTGTCATTGTAACCAATAAGGGGACGCAGATTCATTCTGAATGTATGTTTGGCTCACCCTTAGAACTATTACGTGTTATCCACACCACGGTAAACGAATGTTTTCCGCTTTGTCATCCTGAGTGTAACGAAGGATCTCATATCTTTAAATTCTGAGATTTTTCACCTGCGGTTCAGAATGACGCGCTGCTTCGCAGCTTATTCATAGCAATGACATCATAAAACCTGCCAAGGGTCAAATCATAGTTCCCCTTAGGCAGGTTTTATGTATCTTGTTATTTATTGTGGATATTCTTTAGCATTTTGAAGAAGTTTTCATCTCTTCTTGCCATGGCTTCTTCGCCTTTGCCATCAGAGTAATCGTACCAACCACTTCCTGTTTTAACTCCAAGAGTACCCTTATCCATTTTTTCTTGTTGAAGTTTTGTAGGCTCTTTTACATCGCTTAAATCGTTAAATAAATAAGATGAAATGTAATAAAATGTATCAAGTCCACCTAAGTCAGATGTTTCAAAAGGACCAAGAACAGGATATCTGAATCCGGGACCATATTTCATAGCCTTGTCCACATCTTCTACTGTAGCAACTCCATCTTCAACTATTTTTAAAGCTTCTCTATAAACAGCAAATTGAATTCTGTTTCCAATGAATCCGTTTACGTCTTTTAATACTACAACAGATTCTTTACCTATTTTATCAACTAATTCTTTTAAAACCTGAACAGTTTCATCAGAAGTTTCATCGTTTTTAATAAGCTCGATTAAAGGAATAATGTGTGGAGGGTTCCACCAATGCATTCCAATGAATCTTTTTTTATTATTTAGCTTAGAGCATATTCCGTTAATACTTAGTCCTGATGTATTGGTTGCAAATATGCATGTTTCAGGAGCAATTCCTTCAACTTCTTTCCAGTAATCTTGTTTAATATCCATTTTTTCAATAATTGCTTCAACAATTAAATCTGCATCTTTAAAAACGCCTCTGTCTGTAGAGAAAGATATTAGCTTTAGCGATTCTTCTGCTTGCTCTTCTGTTAGTAATCCCTCTCTAATTAAAGTTTTCTGGTTTAATAGTATAATTCTTTTTGTGTTCTCCAAAAACTTTTCTGCAATATCAGTTACAACAACTTCATAACCATTTTGAGCAAATATTTGTGCAATTCCGGAGCCCATGGTGCCGCCACCGGCAACTCCAATTTTCTTAATATCTTCTAATCTCATGTTATCCTCCTTTTGTAATTTCTACCACACGAAGG
>CAZTML010000013.1:0-23690 GCA_964614935.1 uncultured Clostridia bacterium
GCCCAAACAAACAAATGGTATTATTGACATAATTTTATCCTTCCAAGATATTTTTATCTCTTTATCAGAGAAACCGTCAGCAAAATAAAATATAAGTATTTTACTGTTGAGCACTTTATAATAAAAAATATAAAACACCTCTCGGTATTATAATAACCAAGAGGTGTATATTAAGTCAATATTCTTGATTCTGGGTCAGACTTTTTTTAAATAAGTCAGACTTTTTTAAAATGGGTCAAATTATTAATTTTCGTTCTCTGCCTTATAATCAGCTATTACCTTTTCAGCTAAGTTAGATGGCATTTCATCGTATCTTAAGAATTCCATTTCGAAAGACCCTCTTGCTTGAGTCATTGACTTAAGTTCAATAGCATATGTGTACATTTCAGCCATAGGAGCTTCCGCCATAACCAATTGACTTCCATCTGCCTGTTGGTCCATGCCGAGGATTCTTCCTCTTCGCTTGTTCATGTCTCCCATTATATCTCCCAAGTACTCATCAGGAATGCTGATTTCTACTTTTGCAACAGGTTCAAGCAATATTGGTTTTGCTTCCATCATACCTTTTTTGAAGGCTAATGATGCTGCAATTTTAAATGCCATTTCATTTGAGTCAACATCATGGTAGGAACCGTCATACAAGGTTGCTTTAACATTAACAACTTTACATCCTGCTAATATACCTTTTTCAAGAGATTCTCTAAGACCCTTTTCTACTGCAGGTATATAGTTTCTTGGTACTGAACCTCCAAAAATTTCTTCTGTAAATTCAAATTCTTCTTGAGATGGTTCAAATCTTATGTGGACATCTCCATATTGGCCTGCGCCACCTGATTGTTTCTTATGTTTTCCTTGAACATCGGATCTGCCTTTAATTGTTTCTCTATATGCAACCTTTGGAGCATGAAGTTCAACTTCAACTTTATAGTTATTTTTTAGCTTGCTTGCTATAACATCTAATTGGATATTACCTTGGCCGCCTATTACAAGTTCTTTTGTTTCAACGTTTCTCTCTATTGAGAATGTAGGATCTTCTTCATTAAGTCTGTGAAGTCCCGTACCAATTTTTTCATCACTATCCTTTGTCTTTCCTGTAACAGCCATAAAGTATGATGGTTTTGGGAAATCAATAGGATCGTATACTATAGGATTGGATTTTAATGAAATAGTATCTCCTGTTTTAAAGTGCTGCAACTTGGAAGTAGCACCTATATCTCCTGCTACTACTCCTGATGTTTCAAGTTGATCTTTTCCTCTTAAAGTGAAAACACTTCCTATTCTTTCTGTCTCAGAAGTTACAGCATTGTAAACATCTGCGTCTTTTTTCATAGTTCCGGACATTACTTTATATAATGTAATTTTACCTACAAAGGGGTCAACAACAGTTTTAAATATAAATGCAGAAAGAGCTTCTGAAGGATCTCCTTTTCGTTCTTCTTCCTTGCTTCCATTCATACCCTTTACGCCTTTAGCAGCAAAAGCATCAGCTGCTGTTGGCAGATATTCTATAACTGTGCTCATTAACATGTCTGTGCCTAATCCCTTTGTTGCTGAGCCTACGATTACAGGAACTAGTTCGCCTGCTAATACTGCCTTTTTTAATCCTGTATTGATTTCTTCGTCGGTGAATTCTTCGCCTTCGAAATATTTTTCAAGCAAAACCTCATCTGTTTCAGCAACAGACTCCATTAATATTTCTTTCAATTTATCGGCTTTTGCTTTTGTATCCGGGAATGTTTCCACAGGTTTTGAATCTATGTAGCTTTGTTCTTGTAATATATCCATATATCCGTCTGTGTTTTCTCCCTTACCTATTGGAAGAGCAAACGGAACTACTTTCTTACCGAATTTGTCTCTTAATGTATCTAGTAAATCGTCAAATTTAATATTTTCTTTATCTAATTTGTTGACGAAAATAATGCGTGGCATATTTCTTTGTTCTAAGTACTTCCATGATTTTTCAGTACCTACTTCTATTCCTGAGCTAGCATCTATAACTAATACAGCGCTATCTGCAACTCTAAGTGCTCCGTAAACCTCTCCTACGAAGTCAAAATACCCGGGAGTGTCTAAGAAATTAATTTTTGTATCTTGGTATTCAATAGGTACAATTGAAGTTCCAATTGAAACTTGACGTTCTTTTTCTTCTTTATCAAAATCGGATACAGTATTTCCGTCTTCTACTCTTCCCATTCTGTTTGTTACTTTAGTATTTAACAAAAGAGCTTCTGTAATTGTAGTTTTGCCACAGCTACTGTGGCCAAGTAAGGCTACGTTTCTAATTTTGTCTACGCTATACGTTTTCATTAACTTTATTCCTCCTATAGGTCTTGTGTTTATTTTATTTCATTTCATTCTATTTTACATTAAACTAATAGATTAATCAATATAATTTTACAATGTTATTATTCTTATAGATTACATAGTGCATTTTCCCTTGACTGTCATCCTAAATGCAGTAGAGGATACCAAAACCCCAACTTTTTGCCTTACCTATGCTAAGGTAACCATTTTTTTGATTTTATAAGTAAAATGTTTTTGCATATTTAAATTCTAAATGCTATAATCATTAAATGTTATAGCTATAGACAAAAGGGGAATAATAGCACAGTTCTAGTGTAATGATAGTCTATTGTAGATTATAGGAATATCCTCAAATTTTAAAAGGTGAATAAAATGAATGAAACACTGCTAAATTATATAGTTCAGGCAATTTTAGGCGGAGCTTCCGGTTACATAACAAATGATTATGCAATAAATATGCTTTTTAAAGAATATACCCCCTTAAAATTAGGAGGAGTCATTAAAAAGACTCGAAATGAGTTCGTTGAAAACCTAAGTTCCATGGTTGAAAATGACATAATTAATAAAGAAAAACTTCATGAAATTTTTAACAGTCAAGACTTCAGAGAAAAATTTGAAAAACTTACTGATGATTTCTATGAGGTATGTCTTTATGAAAGAGTAGGAAGTGACACTTTTTCAGATATAGATGGATTCAACTCGACTTTAAAAGAATCTCATAATTATATTAATAATCTTATTAATGAACATATAGAGAGTATAATTAATTTGCTTGCCAATAACTTTGATATAAGCTATTTGCTAACAAATTTGCAATCTGAAAAAATTGCAAATTCTCTTTGTAATTCAGCTAAGAATACTTTAGAAAATACGAAGTTTGTTGAAAATGCATTAGTAAAATTTTATGAAAACAATAAAGGATTAATTTTTACGGAAATTCTAGGTTCAAACATAGAATTAATAAATAAGCCTATCGATAAATTTGTTGAGATTATCGTAGATAATGTTTCATCTGCAAGGCTTGTAGATGAGTTTGATTTTGCTGTAAATGAAGCATTGGATGTTTTTTTTGATAGACAAATTAAAGATATAATTAATGTAAATGAAGCAATAGATTCCTTGCTTTCTTCCCTTCCCAACATAGAATACACTAGCTATAAAGGTATTCAATCGGTTTTTTCTTACGGAAAAACCTTGGACAAAAGTTTATACTCTTTGTTAAATCCAGCTTTTGAAAAGACTCTTAAAACATATATGGAAGAAAACTTACCTTTTGTAACAGACCAATTAGTTTCATATGTTCAAAAAAACGGCATGCTCATTGACAGGATTATAGAAGATTCAATTGATGAGGTATTAGAAGAGTCGGAAGGTTTAAGAGCAAAGCTCCTTTTTACAATCAAAAATACCTATTTAAATAACCTGAGCAAAAAATACTCTATAGTTGATAAAATAATTACATTTATTAAACAATCCACTGAAGCTGAAAAATTAAGTATTAATATAAGTAAAAAATTAGTTGAAAAACTAGATACCACAACCTTAAGAGATATGGTTATAGAAGCTGAAAACAACAATTTCAATGCAGATAAAGCCTACGCTCTTGTTGCTTCATTTATTAGTAAAAATGGTAGTTCAATAAGAAATTCTATAGAATCTTATATTTCCAAGCTTCATGTAAGAGATGTTTTACCCCCTTTTAATATTTCTGCTAAAGAATTATTAGAATCCAATGTAGTCATGGACTTTTTGAAAAACAAATCCGAATCTTATGTTAAGACTCTTCTGTCCAAGGAATTAAGTTGTTTAATTGGCGAAGATGATTTAGATTCATATGCTGATAAACTAAACTCTTTTTTAAAATTGAAATTTAATGAACATGAAAAATACATTGAAAATTTTATATCTGATAAAATCAATACAGTTAATGTTGATAAGGAAATTTTAAAGGATAAAAAAATTACTGATTTTATAAAAAAGGAAGCTTATGATAAATATAAAGAGGAAGCCGGAACATTAGAGGATATTGAGCTTTCTCTCGTCTTGGATAAACTAAATTCCATAGAAAATATATCAAATAATAGTTCAGAAACCCTTCGCAAATACATGGTAAAGAATACGGATACTATTTTAAAGGGATCTATAAAAAATATAGTTTCTAATAATCTAAACAAGCTAAGTGACGATGAACTTGTTACCTTTGCCAATGAGTTTATAGGTCGTGAATTAAAACCAATAATGTTTTTCGGTGGAATTTTAGGGGTAATAGCAGGCTTAATTCTGGCTGCTTTTCAAAATTCACCTTTTGACCTAGGCCAAATAAATATAGCCAACATGGCAACCTATGCTTTTGTAGGCTTTATTACAAATGTAATAGCTATAAATATGATATTTAAGCCTTATAGAGAAATAAAGTTCTTATCCAAAATACCTTTTTTACGTAATTTTTCTCTTGGCTATATAATCAAAAATCAAAAAAACTTTGCCAGAACAACTGCTAATTATATTGACACAAGCCTTTTGAGCAAGAAAAGTATAAATGAATTATTTGAAAAACACAAAAATAATATTAAGCACAGTTTTATAAAAAGCATCGGAGAAAATGACTATGCTACCTTAAGTAACTTGCTTGTAAAAAATAAAGAAGGCACTATTTCAGGGACTTGGGGCTTTCTTAAAAAGAATATTTCAAAACACATAAGAGTCTTTAGCTCATATTTATATGATAAGATTTCACAAACAAAACTTTCAGCCTTATTGACCGATAGAAGCATTACGACTATAAGCAATTTTGCATGTGAAAGTTTACAGAACACAAAAAATTTAAGCAGCAAAATTTATTCACATATAAGCTCTGAAGAAAAACTAAATACAATTATGTCAGTTGATTATTTTACTGTTCTTTTGAACAATCAAGGTATAAAATTATATGACAAAAGCTTAAGGACCTTGGCTCCGGAACATTTACTTGAAGAAATTGGTAAACATAATGAGAGGTATGTAAACTATTCAAACAAAAATATAGGGGAAGCCTTAAATTTAAATGATGAAAATTTGACTTCCCTATCAAGTAAAATTAATGAAATTATTTTTTCAGAGAATTTTACCGATAAAATTACTTGGGCTATCCTTAACTTATTTAACAAAGCCTTTGACAGAAATAAGACCTTTGAAGAACTGTTTGATGGTCAAGTAAAATCATACATAGATACACACCTGCCTCGCCTTCTTGAATATATGACTGATAAAGTTAAAAATAAACTAGCTGAAAACAAAGGCAATATATCCATAAACCTAAGGTCAGAATTCAAAAATAACTTGGGTTTAATCGAAAGGGGTATGTTTGACCTAATGGGTGGCGATGAATTAGTTGATGATATTATTAATAAACTAATTACAGATAAATTACCAAAGTATATGGATGCGAAAAAAGATGAAATAAACAAGCTTGTAGTATCTATTATAAATGAAAGGTTTTATAAGACTAAAGTTGAAGTTTTATACACCAGTTTAAATAAGTTGCAGATAAATAATGTAATTGAAAATTATATAAACACAAACAATGAAAAAATTTCAAACAAAATTAATGCGATAGTAGCTGAATTGTACGATAATACAAAAGGCAAAGAAATTAAAAGCATCTTAAAGATATTTTACATGGATGATTTAAAAACCTTACTTAATAGTTATGAGCCTGAAATAAGTAGGTTTGCACAAGTTATACATTCAAATTTAACAAGTAATAAAGGAGAAATGATAGAAGAGCTTTCTTCTATAAACTCTTCTACTATTGAGCAACTTTTTAATTTAAAATTCAGTGATATTTTTCACGGTCTCGTAGAAGATGATATAAATCAAGTGATAAAAAATACAAGAAGAATACTTGATGAAAATGAAACAATAAAGAAAATCCTAGAATTATTCATAGTAACTTTTAAAGACTATCATAATAATGTCAGTTTGGATTACTATATTGACAAGAATGAATTTATAATTTCAACAGAAAAGTTCATTAATTCCTTACTCGAAAAAGAAGGGACCGAAAAAATTGTAAAGGAAATTCTTCATTCCATAATAGACCAGGCAACAGATTCCAACTTCTCTTTTATTGATTCTAAGTCAAAAGAATATCTTGTAAATATATTTATAGATTCAAGTATTGAAAGTCTTAGAAGAAACTTGGATGAAATTTTAAAATCTGTTGAATTTGACAGAATTGCTGCTGAAGAAATCGAAAAAATGGAACCTGAAAAAATCCATCTAATGTTTGACTCCTTTGCAGGGAAGTATTTTAAAAAACTTATGCTTTATGGTTTTGGAGGAATTGCATTCGGAATTAACATGTATGTAGGTTTTACATTAACAGGAATAAAAATAATATCCGAACTATTTAATAAGGACCGCTGACGCGGTCCTTATTTACCTAAAAAATCATCATATGTAAAAACACGGGCTACGCCCTTTATACATTTTAAGAACAAGTATACTTTTGTATTATTTAGCAGCCTGTGCACCTATTAAGTGGGAATTGTCAAATATAAGCTTATTGATATTGTAAGCAACTAAAAGTTGGTAGTGGCCTATCTCTGCCTGTGCCAATCCTGTATTTGCTTCCAAAACATCAAGTGTGGTAGCCATTCCGCTATCATAAAGAAGTTTGTTTATTCTTGAAGCTTCATTAGCTAACTCAAGGGTCTTTTCCATATTGATAAGGGTTCTTTCTGCCTTTATTAAATTCAAGTATGATTTTCTAACGTCCAATTCTACATTTTTGTAAGATTGGTCTACATTTATTTCCGCATCCTTTAGCTTTTCTTTTGCTGATTTATGCTGTCTTAAGTTGGAAGTATAGTATGCGGTATAAGCATGGGTTTCTATTTCCTGAAGTTTTAAATTATTTTCAGCTGTCATTATTTCGGGTCTTTCTACTTTTGCTTTTTCTATTGATTGGTCTAAATTAATTTTTGCTGAAGGCACATATATTAATTCTGTATCTGTCAGTACAATTTCAGTATCAAAGGTAAGCTCTAGTTTATTTAACAAATCTAATTTTGCTATATTATAATCATCAAGAGCCGAATCTAGATCAGTCTTGGTTTTTTGAACTGCCATTTCTGCACTTAAAACCTCAGCTTTTGTAGCAGAACCATTATTAAATTTCAAATTAACAACCCTTAATTGCTCTTCAGCTTTATTTAAGTTTACCTTATTAATAAGTATTGATTGTTCTGCTAAAAGAACATTGTAATACAGCGATTTTGTTTCTATTTCAATACCTGCTAAAAGCATTTCTCTGTTTTTTTCTAATTGGGCTTGTTGAGTGTCAGCATATGTAATGTAATAGCCGTTTTTAGCCAATAGTTTTTCAACATAGTTGCTTGAAACATCAAAATTTGGACCAAACCTTTCTTCAATTTGAGAAAAAGTCAATGACATTATTAATTCTGCGGCATCTTTAGCATCCCTTGCATCTTTTCTTGCATCCTTAACCTGTGCAATTCCATCATCAATTTTCCACATATCCCTGCTGTTTTCTGTTGCAATTCTTACAGCTTCATCTATAGACAACTTAAGTGGCTCAATTACAATTTCTTCATTTCTAACTGTTTCTATAGATTCCACATTTTCCATTGTTTCTTCGCTTACTAAAGCATCTTCTGTTGCAGCTACACTTATAGTATTGCTTAATATAAGCACAACAGCTAATATTAACGATATTTTTCTTTTCATTTTTTTCCTCCTGATTTATGTTTCTATTTAATTGCAAATCCCTTATACAGTAAATCAAAAATTACATCATTTTCTTTTATTTCATATTCCTTGTTATGTAGCTTTAATCTAAAATATTCACTCATTGCACCAACTATCAAACAAGCAATAATTTCTGATTTAATACTATTTACAACTACCCCTTCCTCCTTGCCTTGGTCTACAATTGTACCTATTAAGCCATATATTTCTGAAATTTTACCTAATATTGTTTTGACGGTTTTCTCCGATATAATATTCTTGTTGGATAAAATATTGTCTATTGACATATTTGCAAATACTGATTCCATTTTTAATTTTTCATTAAATAAAATCAGCAGTTTATCTTTAAACTTCTTATCCATATTGGTTATATTCTCTATATTATAAATTATTAAGTCAACATATTCAATACAAGCTTCATCAAATATATTTTGCTTATTATCAAAATACTCATACAAGGTTCCCTTACCAACGCCTGCTGCTAGAGCAATGTCTTCCATTTTTGTAGAGTGAAACCCTTTATCCTTAAATAAGTCTCTAGCAGAAGCTAATATATCCTGACGCTTTTGATTTTTTTCAACCATGTTTACCTCCACTTCTACTGTATTTGCTCTATAACTTTATTTTTGTTTTTCTTTCTTTTCAAAAACTCTGAAATATCATCAAATATAGTATACATAACAGGAACTATAACTAATGTTAAAACAGTTGACAGAGATAACCCTCCAATTACAACCACTCCCATAGACTGAGTAAGCTCAGCCCCCTCACCTATGCCAAGGGACATAGGTACTAAACCTAATATGGTTGTAAGTGCCGTCATCATAATAGGACGTATTCTGATGGGTCCTGCTTTCATTATTGCAGAAGTTCTGTCTTCTCCCCTTTTTCGTCTAAGATTGATATAATCTACCAATACTATGGCATTATTAACAACAACGCCTACCAGTATAATTAAACCAATTATTCCTATTACATTAAGAGGTAGCCCAGTAATATACAATCCAATAAAACCTCCTGATAATGCTAAAGGCACAGAGAACATGATTGATAAGGGTTGAATCAATGACTCAAACTGAGCTGCAATAATCATATAAACCAAGGCAATGGCCATTAACATAACCAAGCCTAAGTCTTTAAAAGTTTCCTGTATTTGCTCAATTTCTCCCCCAAAAATATAAGTGTAGCCATAAGGCATATTATATTCTTCAAGAAGTTTCTCTATTTCCATAGACACAGTTTGAATGTCTCTACCCACAATGCTTCCGGATACGGTTAAAACCCTTACCTGGTTTTCTCTTGTTATACTTATAGGACCTTTTTCAACTTTTATGTCTGCAACCTCGGACAGAGGTACACTTCCCATAGGTGTTTCCACTGGGAGCATTTCCAAGTATGAAATACTTTCACCATAAACATTATCACCTTTAAGGACAACATCTATTTCATCACCGTTAACCTTGTATTTTGTTACATTAAAGCCTGACAGTGTGTTATTGACTGCTCTTCCTATTTGTGCGGTAGTTAAACCGTATTGGGAAGCAATTCCTCTGTCGGCTATTATTTGTACTTGAGGTATTCCATCTTCATAGCTTGTAGTTACTTCTCTTGTACCTTCAACTTTTTCAATAATGCTTTTAAAATCATTCCCAATATTATTCAAGGTATCTAAATCATCACCCTTAATGCTGATACTGATTGCACCCGTGCTCATCCCCATCATCATCATTGATGATTCAGACACACTTATTTCAGCGCCGGGTATTTCTTTAACTATAGTTCTTATTTCATCACTGATTTCTTTGGCACTTCTATCCCTTTCATCCAAATCCTTTAAGAGTACATTGATAGAGCCCCCTGAGCCTCCTCCTCCTAAACCCATAATTCCACCACCTCCGGCAGATGTAAATACTGCTTCTATTTCCGGAATTTCATTTATTGAGCCTCTGATTTCTTTTAATATATTATCTACTTCCAAAGTTTCAGAGCCTGCAGGCAAGCTTGCATTAACATTGATCATACCCTCATCTGTTGCAGGGAAAAATTCAGCTCCTACTGATACAACCATTAAAACACTGACAACAAACATTGCAATACTCAACAATATTGTTATAAAGCGATGTTTTAAGCTTAAACTTAATATCTTTTTATAAAAAGCCACCAAGGGACCATGCTTTTTTTCTTGAGCTTCTTCTGATTCAAGGTTTTTTACGGAAATAAGTTTGGACGACAGCATTGGAACTAAGGTCAAGGCTATAAACAAGGAACTAATTAATGCAATTACTATGGACATTGCAAAATCTTTAAATAGTATTGCAGCAAGTCCTCCTGTAAACACTATAGGTATAAATACCGCAATAGTAGTTAAGGATGAAGCAGTAACTGCCATTGCAACTTCATTGGTTCCTTCAATTGATGCACTTATTCTATCCATACCTAAGGATCTATTTCTGTAAATATTTTCAAGAACAACTATTGAGTTGTCAACCAGCATACCTATACCTAAGGCTAATCCGCCTATGGTCATCATATTTAATGTAATATCAGTAAAATACAAAATAACAAATGTAGTAATTATAGATATAGGAATTGAAAGAGCTATAACCAATGTGGTCTTAAAGCTTCTTAAGAAAATCAAAAGAATAACTATAGCTAACAAGCCCCCCATTGTTGCAGTTCTGATTAAATTATCTATGGCTAAATTTATATAATCTGCCTGATTAAATACAGTTACTAAATCTAAGTCAGGGTATTCTGTTTTTATTTTTTGTATTTCCTTATCTATATCATTTGCCACATTAACAGTGTTGGCGTCGGATTGCTTCATTATGGAGATTTGAACAACTTCCTTGCCATTTAACTTAGTTACTGATGCTTGGTCCTTGCTTTTTAAATTCACATCAGCAATATCCTTCAACCTTATAGTACCACCTCTATTTAGAGGTAGGGTCAAGTTTTTTATTTCTTCAATTGATTTAAATTCTCCTATTGTCCTTACTGTAAGTTCATTGTTTCCTTTCTTAACAGACCCTCCGGGCATGTTTAAATTTTCTGCCTGAAGTATTTGGGCAACATAAGAAGAATTTAAATTATATCCTTTGAGCATCTCTTCTTGTAACATTATTTCAACTTCCTGCTGCAAACCTCCTGATACATTAGCTGAAGCAGTGCCTTCTATACGTTCAAAACGAGGTGATATAACGTCCTCAGCAATCTTTTGAGTGGTGTACAAATCCCCCTTGCTTGAAACAGCCAATTGTATTATTGGAAGTGCATTGGGGTCCATTTTCATTACCAAGGGAGAAGATGTTCCATCAGGCAAAAATCCTTTAATTATATCAACTCTTTCCCTTATTTGAAGCATTACCTCATCCATGTCTGTATTGAAAGCAAACTGCATCAATAAAAGGGAACTTCCTTCATTGGAAATTGAAATAACTGCTTCGAGATTTTCCACAGTGGACAAAGTCTGCTCTAAGGGTCTTGATATGATGTTTTCAATTTCTTCGGGACCTGCTCCTTGGTAGCTTGTTTGAACCATTACATAAGGCAGCTCCATTTGCGGAAGCAAGTCTATTTGAAGCTTGCTAAAAGATACTACTCCTAGCACAATAACAATTAAAATCATCATTGTAATTGTAACGGGCTTTTTAACAGAAAATTTTGCAAGCATTCCTATTCACCCCTTACAACCTTTATTTTACTGCCATCGCTTATGTAATCCTGACCTTTCACAATAACTTTATCTCCTTGGGAGAGACCTGATTTTATTTCTACATATGCTCCAGTATCAAGTCCTATGGTAACTTCTTTTTCAAGAGCATTATCACCATCTGCAACATATACAAACTGTTTCTCTTCCCTTTCTTTTACTGCTTCGGTTTTAACAGCCAGGGTATCGTCTAAATTATCTGTTTGTAAATAAACCTTAGCAAACATACCAGGCTTAATTGTTCCGTCATTTTCAATCACAATACTAACAATATAAAGATTGGTCATAAGGTCCGCTGATGAACTTACACTGTTTATTACAGCTTCATTTTTATAATTGGCTGAATTTATTTCAACTTTAACCACATCGCCTTTATGTACTTTATTTACAAGACTTGCCGCTACTCCAAATTCAATTGTAACACTTTCAGAGTCCACTATTGTTATTGGTGGATTTGAAGATGTTGCAAATTCTCCTTCAACTATGTTGACATTTGAAACCACACCTGCAATGGGGGCTTTAACTTCAGCATTTTTTAACATTGATGCTGCATTAGTATAAGCAACTCTTGCTTGTTCAACACCCATTCTTGCAGCTTCCAAGGATTTGTCAGATGCAGCTAATTTCGCCTGTTCATATTGAGTTTCCGGCACTGCCCCTTCTTGGTACAGCTTTTCTATTCTCTCTAAATTATCCTTAGCACTTTGTATTTGAGATGCACTTACATCAAAACCTGCCTTTGCAGCTTCATAAGCAGCCAGAGCTTGATTTACCTGTTTTTTAATATCATCTTTATCCATTACAAACAATACTTGGTCTTTCTCTACTTTGTCGCCAACAGCTACATTTATTCTTTCAACTTTTCCTGCCATTAAAGGAACCACAAACACATCCTTATCTGCAAATACCTTTGCCGTCATTAGGTTTTCTATGTATAAATTCATAGGTTTCAGCGTTTCCACTTCCACTGCTGTGTAAGCCTCTTCTTCATTTACTGTAGTTTCTTGGCTTGCCCCGCAGCCCGTAAAAATAAATGCAGTAATAATTAATAATGTCAATACTCTTTTCAAATTGCCCTCCAGGTTTTCGACCGACCGGTCAGTTTTATCAAAATTATAACACCCGCAATTTATGCTGTCAATTAAGAATTCTATGGATTTTCGAAACTTCGAAACTTCGTCCCCTTGTCACTTATTCTATTTTCTTTTTAAATTTTGTAGTTGCTAGTATAATGAAAAATGCACCAAATGCAAGGAGGATGAAAAATTCTTTATATAATTCTGCAAATCCGTTACCCTTTAATATTATGCCCCTTAGTACTTTTATAAAATATGTCAAGGGCAACACATTGCCGATTGCTTGAATGGCTGATGGCATTGCTTCTCTTGGAAACATATATCCAGAAAGCAATATATTTGGCATTATCATGAACATAGAAAGCTGCATTGCTTCAAGCTGACTCTTTGCCACAACAGAAATAACAAGACCTACGCCTAGTGCACCAATTAAGAAAATTACCGAATAAAATAGCAGTAAAATAATGCTGCCGGCAATTGACACACGGAACCAGAATAAACTCAAAAATAATGCTAATACAATGTCAACAAAACCAATGACCACATAAGGTATAACTTTTCCCACCATCAACTCCATTTTTGTTATAGGAGTTACTATCAGCTGTTCCATAGTACCTCTTTCTCTTTCCCGGACAATTGAAAAGGACGTAAGCATCAATGTTACTGTCTGCAATATAACACCAATAAGGCCGGGAATATTGAAATTAATGCTTTTCATGTCGGGATTATACCAGACCCTGGTCCTTAAGTCCAAGGGTTGAGGCATTGATGCACCTAACATCTGTTCTATAATTTCAACTGACATGGACTGGACTAGACCCCCGGCTGAAGACAAGACAGTTTGTGCAGTTGTTGGATCTGACCCGTCAACTATTAATTGTATTTGAGCCATTTTTCCACTCTTTATATGTTCTGAATATTCAGGTGGAATTACAATACCGGCCTTTGCATTTCCCTTATCAATATATTCCTGAATTTCTTCTACACTTTGCACATGGTAATCTAAATCAAAATACTGGGAATTTACGAAATTGTCCAAAAGAACTCTGCTTTCAGTTCCTATATCATTATTTAACACAACTGTGGGTATATGATCCACATTGGTGGAAGCAGCATAACCAAACAAAAGCAACTGCATTATTGGCATGAGAATAATTATGGCTATCGTCCTTTTATCTCTTTTTATTTGAAGAAATTCCTTCCTTATAATGGACCCTATTCTTTTATAATTCATTATTAACACTTCCATTACATATATTTTTGCTTCTTTCTTTTTCAACAAGAAAAACAAATACGTCTTCTAAGCTAGGCTTTACCTTTTTCATGCTATAAACATTCACATTATTTTGAATTAAATATTTTTTCAATTCATTTATATCTATATCAGGTTCAGTCATAGCATGGATACCTGCTCCATATACTGAAGCATCTTCAACTTCCTCTTTAGCCTTTAACAATTCTATAGCCCTTAATGTGTTACTGACTTTAATTTCAACTATGTTTCCAGAAATGACCTTTTCTTTGATGGTATTAGGAGTATCTAAGGATAATATATTTCCATAGTATAAAAAGCCCAATGAATTGCAATGTTCAGCTTCATCCATATAGTGGGTGGTCACTAATATGGTTACGCCCTTTTGTGATAAGTTATATATTATATCCCAGAACTGTCTTCTAGCTATGGGGTCAACCCCTCCTGTAGGTTCATCTAAAAGTAAGATTTCCGGATCATGTATTATTGAACACCCAAGTGCCAGACGTTGCTTCCAACCTCCAGACAGATTTGATGTTACCATGTTCTCCCTTCCGACTAAATCCGCCATTTCCAATATTTCTTTTTTCTTTTGATCTAATTTATCTTTAGGAACAGAATATACCCCTGCATAAAAATCAAGATTTTCTTCTACAGTCAAATCTTCATAGAGGCTGAACTTTTGAGACATGTAACCAATATGGTTTCTAATTTTTTCGCTTTCATTTGTTACATCATAGCCAAGTACTCTGCCTGTCCCGGATGTTGGGGATATTAAACCCATAATCATTCTTATTACTGTTGTTTTGCCTGACCCGTTTGGACCTAAAAAACCAAAAACGTCTCCTTTTTTTACATTGAAACTTACATTGTTAACAGCAACAAAATCACCAAACTTTTTAGTCATATTTTGTATTTCAATAGCATTTTCCATCTTTCCCTCATCTCTTTTCACTTTTAATAATATTGACAAATACATCTTCCAGAGATGGATTTACTTCATTAATAGAATTTACTCTTAATCCATTTGTTTTTAATTTCTCTTTCAGCTTTTTCATTGGTTCAAGACTTTCAGTTATAATATGAAGTTCTTCTCCCATTAAATAGGCATCTAAAACATATTCCTCTTCTTGAACGAGAGTCCTTGCAAAGTGATTATTTTCAGAGTAAACGCTTAATATATGATTTTCAAAACTATTAATGATAGAGGCAGGATTATCCATTTTGATTATTTTGCCCTTGTCCATTAAGCCTACCTGGTCACACCTTTCTGCTTCATCCATATAGGGAGTAGAGACAAAAATTGTTGATCCTTGATCTCTTAATTCAAATAATATTTTCCAGAATTCCCTTCTTGCTACCGGATCAACACCAATAGTTGGTTCATCAAGAAGAAGATAGTCAGGTGTATGAATAAGGTTGCATGACAAAGCTAATTTTTGTTTCATTCCCCCTGAAAGCTGATCTGCCAGTTTATATGAGTGCTCTGTAAGATTGCTGAATTTAAGTAGGTAGTCAATTTTTTCTTTGCTTTGTTTTTTCGGAACCTGGTAAACTTCAGAGTAAAATTCTAAGTTTTCTAAAACTGTCAAATCGCCATATAAACTGAATTTTTGAGGCATATAACCAATATGATTTTTAATTTCATTACTTTCTGTCAAAATATCATATCCGCCAATTTTAGCTGTTCCACTATCAGGAGTTAAGAGGGAACAAAGCATCCTCATAGTAGTTGTTTTTCCTGCCCCATCGGGTCCCACTAAACCAAATATGGTATTCTTTTTTACTTGAACATTTAAATTATCTACTGCTGTTATTTCTCCGAACCTTTTTGTCAAAGAGAGTATTTGAATCGCTACGTTGTTCATAAATTAATCTACCTTTATATTAACATCAACAGGCATACCCGGCTTAATTACACCATGTGTATCTACAACTTGAACTTTTACCTCAAAAACTGTATTTACTCTTTCCTCTTTTGTTTGAATATTTTTCGGAGTAAATTCTGCACGATTATTTATTTTTATTACATTTCCATGAAATGCTTCATCCTCATGGGAATCCACATAAATATTTGTATCCTGACCAACTTTTATAAGTCCGATGTTTGCTTCAGAAACATAAACTTTTATTTCTGCATTATCAGAGTCATAAATTTCAGCTGTTAACTTGCCCATTGTAACAAGTTCCCCTTCATTTACAAACAATGTGTTAATAATACCGTCTCTAGGTGATTTTATTGTTAACTTCTCTAGCTCCCTCTCACTTTGTTCTAAAATGTTTTTAGATTGATTTAGCTGAACCCTTGCTATTTCAAGCTGACCTTCTAGCTGGCTAAGCTGAGTTGTACCATTTGACATAGCAAGTTCGTAGCTTGCTTTTGCCTGTAACATTTTATTTTCTGCAGCCTTGGCAGCATTTTCTGTAGGGTAGGAATTAATTATATTAAGCTGTGCCACAGCTCCATTGTACTGTGCTTCAGCAACATTGTAGCCTTTCAATGCTTCATCATACTGAATTTTTGATATAGCCTCTTGGTCAAAAAGTTCTTTGCTTCTATCTAAATTTGTTTTAGCATAATCATAATTAGTTTTGGTCTGATTTACAACCTCTTCAGCTTGTTTTATTTCATCTTGGCTTGCGCCATCCATTACCTTTTGATACTCTGCTTGGGCTGACAAATAGGCATTATAAGCCTGCTGAACTGCATCTAGGTTTTGTACATTTAAATTGTTTATAGAATTTTCAAGCATTTGAATATTTGTTTCTGCTATTTGCACATTTATAAGGGCTTGATCATATTGATTATTTAATGTTGTATTTTCAATTGTTGCAATTACATCATCTTTTTTGATGATAGAACCTTCTCTTGCCTTGATTTCTCTTACTATGCCTGTTACTTGGCTGCTGATTGATATAGTATTATTTTCAACAGTGCCTGAAGCCTCAATATATGTCCCATTATCTGCATATACAAATACAGAATCACTTTTCTGTATATCATTAAAAATGTATATTGCTAAAAGAACAATAATTATTACAGCAGGCATTAATATTAATTTCCCTTTACCTTTAGCTTTGTTTAGTATAGTTTTCATAAGTATCAAAATCCTCCGTCTTTTATTGATTTACACTAACTTTTCCAGTATAATAAAAGTTATGAACAAAGTCAGTTACCATGGTAACACTTTGATTAATATTTATATTTCAGTTAATACACCGCTCTCATTCCAATCGATGTGTATAAAAACTAAGAGAATCTTATTACTGCCTCAATAAAATTAATATTAAATAGATAGGTGAAGCAATGAAAAATTATATAAATTTACTTAAAAGTAACAGTTTGTTTATGAATCTTTCTAATGATGAATTAAGTAACATATTTGACAATAAGAATAATAGAATTAAAAATTATGATGAAAATTATATTATTTACATGCAAAATGAAAAATGTAACAGTATGGATATTGTTTTGGAAGGGATTGTTTCCATACAAAAAATCAGTTCTGAAGGAAATGTCTTGACAATCAATGATTTTAAAAAGGGCGATTCCTTAGGCGAAAATTTACTTTTTTCTATTGACAATAAATATCCCATGACTGTAAGTGCGAAAAACAATGTTAAAATTTTGCACATCAATAAAAACTTGATTATTAAACTTTGTCAGGAAAATGAAAGTTTTTTATTAAGCTTTCTCCAGTCTTTATCTAGCAAGACCTTATTATTATCAAACAAAATATCATCGTTATCCATGAAGACTTTAAGACAATGCATCATTGATTTTTTACTATATGAAAGCTATGCACAGGACAGTACAAGAATAAAATTAAATATAAGTAAAAAGGAATTGGCCGAAAAAATTGGTGTTCAGCGTACATCTCTTTCTCGTGAGTTAAACAAAATGCGAAAAGATGGTCTTATTGATTTCGATAGTAAGTATATAAGCATTAAGAATATGGAAGAACTTAATGAACTACATGTAGACAACTAAGTATTGTTTTTACCAAAGTGTTACCTTGGTAACTACATTTTAAATTTAACTAGTATAATATATATTAAACAACTTAAAGGGGGCACTTTAATGAAATATTTAGGTACGATAATTAGGTTAACTTTTTTGGCAATCTTTTTATTTTTAGTTTCTAAAGGTAAAATGATGTTATGGTTAGGGCTCTTCGCAGTAAGTCTTGTAGCAGCACTAATCTTTGGCCGAGTTTACTGTGGCTATGTATGCCCTATGAATACTGTTATGATACCAACAGAATGGCTTTCAAAAAAATTAAAGATTCAATCAGACAAGGCTCCAAAATGGCTTAAAAGCAATAAACTGCCTTGGATAACACTTTTACTCAGTATAGTTTTAGTGGTTATTTCGAAAAAGGTTATGGGTAAAAATTTACCTTTTATGATTATATGGCTTGCTCTTGCTGTAATCATAACTTTAAGATACAAACCTGAAGTATTCCATAATCATATTTGTCCTTTTGGTGCTCTACAAAAAACTTTTGGCAAGTTTGCAAGATTTTCAAAAACAGTTGAAGAAGAAACTTGTATCGGCTGCAAACTTTGTGAAAATTCTTGTCCATCAGCAGCGATAGAGGTAGTGGCAGAAAATAAAAAGGCTGTTATAAATACTTCTTTATGCCATCAATGCGAAAATTGCCAACAGGTATGCCCGAAAAATTCCATTCATTACATATCGAAAAATAAAAGTATAGAAGCATCCATTTAGAGTTTTAATGGTGACATACTCCCACCACTTGTAGAAACATTCCGGGGACGGACCTTTCAGTGATATAATCGCTTTAAAGTCCATCCCCATTCATTATTTAATATTCCTTTTAATAAGCTCTTGCAACGTAAACCATGTGTTTTGCTGGTTTTCCACAGATATGGCACTTGTCGCCTAAATCTTCCTGGTCAAAAGGAATGCATCTAATTGTTGCCCCTGTTTCTTCTTTTAATTTATCTTCGCATTCTCTTTCGCCGCACCACATCATTTTTGCAAATCCAGGACGGTTAGGAAGGTCCTTCTTGTATTGTTCATAATCTTTAACAACATAAGTGTGGGCTTCTCTATGGGCCTTTGCTTTTTCAAATAAGTCTATCTGCATTGTATCTAACATTTCTTGTATCGTATCATCAATATTGTCAAGAGAAATCATTTCTTTCTCTAACTTATCTCTACGCACAGCAACTGCTTGATTATTTTCAATATCTCTTGGACCTATTTCAATACGGATTGGGTAGCCCTTCATTTCATACTGGTTGAATTTCCAGCCTGGTGAATTATCTGTAGAGTCATCAAGTTCAACCCTGATTCCTTTTGCCTTTAATCTATCAAATAATTCATTTGCTTTTTCCAATACTCCTTCTTTCTTTTGAGCTATTGGAATTATAACAACCTGAGTAGGTGCCATTTTAGGTGGCAGTACTAATCCTCTGTTGTCTGAATGAACCATTATGAGACCACCGATAAGCCTTGTCGAAATGCCCCAAGAAGTGTGGTATGGATACTCTTCCTTACCTACCCTGCCCTGATATTTTATATCAAATGCCTTTGTGAAATGCTGTCCTAAGTTGTGTGATGTTCCTGCCTGGAGGGCCTGACCGTCATGCATCAAAGCCTCCATTGTGTAAGTAGCATGTGCTCCTGCAAATCTTTCTTTATCACTTTTTTGTCCTATTACAACAGGCATGGCCATTAAATCTTCTGCTACTTGTCTGTATATATCAAGCATTTGGAGGGTTTCTGCTTGAGCTTCTTCTTCAGTTTCATGAAGAGTATGACCTTCTTGCCACAAAAATTCTGAAGTTCTCAAAAAAGGTCTGGTTGTTTTTTCCCATCTAACAACACTGCACCATTGATTATACAAGTAGGGCAGGTCACGATATGAGTTAAGCCACTTTGCATACATATGGCATATAATTGTTTCTGATGTAGGTCTTATAACAAGTCTTTCTGCCAATTCATGGTCTCCTCCGTGAGTAACCCATGCAACTTCAGGAGCAAATCCTTCTACGTGTTCCTTTTCCTTGTTTAACAAGCTTTCAGGTATCAACAATGGGAAATACATATTTTTATGTCCTGTTGCTTTGAATTTCTCATCGGCATATTCTTGGATTCTTTCCCATAGGGCATAGCCGTAAGGTCTTATAACCATAAAACCCTTTACAGGTGAATAATCAACCAGTTCATTTTTCATTATTACATCTGTATACCACCTGCTGAAATCTTCTTCCATAGGTGTAATTTCTTTTACAAAATCTTTTTCTTTCTTAGCCATTTTTCTTTTTCTCCTCTCAAAAATAAAACCGCCTCTTAAACTAAGAGGCGGATATCCGCGGTACCACTCTAATTGTTGCAAGAAACCTCATTGCAACATCTCATTTTATATAAGGGTTTTGCCCTTTGGGTTACTAGACCCAAATACTCCAAGGCGGGTTCAATATACAGGGGGACAAAAATCTTCCACCAATGATTTTCTCTCTATAGGCCATGTAAATTTACTATTCCTCTTCAACGTAAATATTAATTTATTTGTATTCATATTATAGAAATTATATATTTTTGTCAATACTTTTCTTTTTTACTACTTTTATTCCCTAATGTTTATAATACTATTCTAGAAATTTTGTTTGTAAGTTATACAAATGTTGTCTTGAAATTTAAGCCCCTTGACTATATAATATAGGCACAGTACATATAAAAATTAGGAGGAACTATGATGAAAAAAGTATTGAGTTTAGTATTAGTAGCATTATTGATTCTAAGCAGTTTCGGCTTTGCATTTGCAGAAGATGCTGAAATTACTACAATTACCATTATCCACACTAATGACACACATTCAAGATTAGTAGAAGACAGCTACAACGGCGTCATTGGCTTTGCTAAAATAGCCACATTAATTAAGGAAGCTAAAGAAGTGAACCCTAACACACTAGTTCTTGATGCTGGGGATACTCTCCATGGAATGCCCATAGTGAACATCAGCAGAGGCGGAAATGCAATAAAAGTTTTAGAAGCTGTAGGATATGATTACATGACCTTAGGTAATCATGACTTTAACTATGGTTACGACAGACTTTTAGAACTTAAGGACATGAGTACCGTAGGAATGTTGAGCGCTAACATTCTTAAAGATGGTGAAAGTTTATTTACCCCTTATGTAATTGAAGAAATAGGTGGATTAAAAGTAGGCATCTTTGGTATTACTACACCTGAATCAGCTTATAAGACAAGCCCCTCAAATGTGGAAGGACTTACTTTTGAAGACTCTATAGAAATTTCTAAAAAAATGGTTGAAGAATTAAAAGACCAAACCGATCTTATAATTGCCTTAGCACACATAGGTCTAGATGAAAGTTCAGTTGTTACATCTGAACAAATTGCTGAACAGGTAGAAGGAATTGATGTAATAGTTGACGCACACAGTCACACAGTACTTGAATCAGGTAAACTTGTTAATGATACTTTAATAGTTCAAACAGCCGGACATAATAAAAATTTAGGTTTTGTTAATATAGAAGTACAAAACAATGAAGTAATTAGCAAAACCGCTCAGCTAGTATCTGCTGAAGCAACAGCAGAAACAGTTGCAGACCAAGGAGTCTCAGACTTAATTAAAGAGATACAAGAGGCTAATAAAGAAACATTTGAAAAAGTTGTTGCAACAACAGATGTGGCATTAGACGGTGCCAGAGAAAATGTTAGAACGAAAGAAACAAATTTAGGTAATTTATCAGCAGATGCTGTAAGAGCGGCTGCTGGTTCAGATATTGGTTTTGTTAACGGTGGTAATATCAGAATTTCTATAGAACCAGGCGATATTACATTTGGTATGCTAGCTGAATTGTTCCCATTTGGAAACACTGTGCAAGTTAAGAAAATTACAGGAGAAGATTTAATTAAAGTACTAGAACATTCTGTAAGCGGTTATCCTGCAACATCCGGTGGATTCTTTCACGTTAGTGGTATGACTTTCACATTTGATCCAGCACAAGCAGTAGGCTCTAGGGTAGTTGAAGTAATAGTTGGAGATAATCCTTTAGATGAAGCTGCAGAATACACAGTTGCTATAAATGATTTCTTAGGAATAGGCGGAGACGGATATGAAATATTTAAAAACTATCCGATACATAGTGAAGTTGGAACTTACGAAGAAGTATTTGCAGATTATTTAAACACTAATGGGACTGAAGGAATAGAGGTTTCCGGAAGAATTAAGGTTTTAGAAACTGTTGTTGAAGAACCAGCTCCTGTTGAGCCAGAAAAGCCAACTCCAGTTGAACCTGAACCTACTCCTGTTGAACCAGTAACTGAAGAAGTAATTTACATAGTAGTACCGGGAGATGTTTTGTGGAAGATAGCAGAACAATATAATTTAACTTATCAGGAATTAGCTGAATATAACAGTCTAGCTAATCCACATTTGATTTACCCTGACCAAGCATTAAAGGTACCAGCAAAATAAAGATGCCCTAACCCCATATGGGGACACACCTCCCTATTTAGGGATAGTCTCTGACGGCAAGAGAAATGGCTGGTAGGTCATTCGCAACGAATTCCCAAATTATGCGACGAAAGGAGCAAATAATTTGGTGAATGAGACTGCGAGATAGCCTAACTATAATAAGATCCTTCCTAGTCATACTGTTCTAGTGAGGGATCTTATTATTTGTTTTTTAAATTAAAAACCGTTAGCTCTGGCGTTGCCATAAAACGCATAGGTATTTGCGAAGTTCCCAGGCCTACATTGACATATATTTTTGTCTGCCTGTAATTATCTATAGTATACATCCCTCTTATATATTTTTGTGCCAAAGGTGGAGTATAATTGATAAATGGCAGATTGACCTGCCCGCCGTGACTGTGACCTGTTAAAAACAAATCTGCATTGTACTCAAGAAAGTGTTCTGCTACATCCGGTTCATGGCTTAGTAGAATATTATAATAATCTCCATCTAAGTAACTAGCTATGACCTCCTTATTAAAAGTTCCAAATATTGAATCGTCCATTCCAATAATGTTAATATTGTGCCCTTCTATTTGAACTTTTTCATTAACCAGTAATTTAAATCCACCCTTTTCCATTATTTGTGTATAGGCCCTTTCAGCTCCCCCTCCATAATCATGGTTGCCATATACAGCATACTTGCCTAAAGGAGCTTTTATTTGGCTTAATACTTCCCATATTTCATGGATTTTATCTTTATTTTCGTATGTATGAAATTCTTCCAACAAATCTCCCGTAAAGACAACAATATGTGGGTTTTCATCGTTTATTTTATTCCTTATCTTTTTTAAGGAACCAACATCAAAAAACTCAGATATGTGGGTATCTGAAAATTGAACTATTTTTATATTATCCCTTTTATCATTAAGTATATCACTATATATATTCTCATATTGAACAGTCAATAAAACCGGTTCAATTAATCTAGCATATGTATAAAAAAATATGAATGCAAAAACAAAAAACCAAAATAATTTTGAAAATAATTTCACGTTACTTCTCCCATTATATTTATAAATGCCCAGGTTTGCCCTCAAATTTGTGTCCCCATTCCTCTTCTAAATGGGGTTAGGGCATCT
>CAZTML010000014.1:0-18051 GCA_964614935.1 uncultured Clostridia bacterium
AAAAAATATAAGAAGACTAATGAAATCGAAGACTTGATAAACAATTACAAGCTTAGACCTTAGATCAATAGGGGTTGGACAATAAGTCCAACCCCTTTGTTTTAAGTTTTTTCTAATAAGTTACAATTATTTGATACCCGGAATTTCAAGGTCCGTCCCCGGAATTCTTATAGTATAAACATTCTTGTTATTGAGAACTCGTCTATGTCTTTAGCAGTGTATTTTACTGTATAAGGTCCTGTTTGTGTCACTCCTGGAAAATATGATGCCCTTTTAGCTCTACTGTGTTCTTTGTAGCCAATTTCAACTTCAAATTTCTCGGGAATTTCTAATTTACATGCTGAAATATGTTTAAGAGAGTTTTTAACTCCTTCTCTTATTAATTCGCATGCTAATTCAGGATTAATGCTAATTGTAGCTCCACCAACACCATCTTTAACTGCAACAGTTTCTATTCCTTTGTTGAATTTTTTTGCATTTTCACATAACATTTCATCTCCACTTATAAAAACTACAGGTACTCCATATTTCGCTGCAAGGTATGAGTTGATAACAAATTCTGAGCCTATCTGACCATTTACCTTAACATAGTTGTTGCCTCCATTCATTGTATGAGCTAATGGATTTCCGTCATAGCCTGCTCCTGAATGATATCCTATGAATATTGCAGCATCAAAGCTTTCATCCAATCCTGCCACCATGGAATCAGGTGTAGAAGTCCAGCCACGGCTTAATTTTGCACATTTTGGAATTTTATTAATGTCTATATTTCTTGCTGAATCATGGGCATCTTTTATAAAGATTTCTTTTGCTCCCATGGCTATTGCACCTTCACATGCTGCTACAGTTTCTTTAGTCATTTGTTCTGCACATTTGAAGTAATCATGATTTCCAAGTTCAGTTTCACTCCATGTGGTAACTCCTGTTATTCCTTCAATATCAACGCTTATAAATACTTTCATTTTTTTCCTCCATATTATACTCTAATTTATCTAGCTTTGTCATCCTGAACGTAGTGAAGGATCTCATCTTTTAAGTTATGAGATTCTTCGGGCTATAATCCTTAGAGTTATCATGTGATGACAAAGCTCTGCCCTTCTGGCTTATATTTTACTTTTTCTATCTATTCAACAATGTTAGTATATTTTCCACCTGTAGTTTTACTCCAACTTTTAAACTTTCTTCATCAATATCAAATGTTTCAGTATGTATTGGAGAAGTTATTCCTCTTTTAGAATCTCCTGTTCCTAAGTGGAAAAAAGCACCCTTTGCTTTATCTAAAAAGTATGAGAAGTCTTCCGCTCCAAGGCTTGGAAAATCTTTAAATACAATATTTTCTTTTCCTAATAATTGTTCTGCATTTTCCTTTATTACATCCACTATTTCATCATCATTTATCAATGATTTGTAGCCTTCGCCAAATGATGTAAGACCTTCTCCACCGTATGCCTTAGCAACATTAGATACGATATCAGTAATTCTATCTTTTGTAAATTGTCTTGTTTCGTCATCTAATGCTCTTAAAGTACCTGTAATTTTCACTTCATCTGCAATTACATTATCTTTAACACCACCTGATATTTTACCTAATGATACTACTACTGAGTTTAAAGGTGAAATATTTCTGCTTACTATTGACTGTAAGGCAGTTATTACATTTCCTGCTATTACTATTGCATCTGTTCCCTTGTCCGGATATGCTCCGTGACCAGATTTGCCTTTAACGGTTATTTTTATGGTGTCTGTTGATGCATTTAGTTTGCCGTACTTAAGTTCAACCTTACCTGCATCTATGTATGACATTACATGAAGTCCCAAAACATAGTCTACTGTTGGATTTTCCATGCAACCTTCTTGAACCATTCTTTCACCGCCACCTACAGTTTCTTCTGCAGGTTGGAAGAAAAGTTTGACATTTCCATCTATTGATTGTTCTGAATCAGCTAATTCTTTCATTATTTTCCCTATTCCAAGAACGATTGTTCCATGAACATCATGGCCGCATGCATGCATTACTCCAGGATTTACTGATTTGTAGGGAACGTCATTTACTTCTTGGATTGGAAGGGCGTCAATATCTCCTCTAATTGCAACGGTTTTTCCCGGTTTTTTCCCTCTTATTATTCCTACAACTCCTGTTTCAGCACAAACATAGTTTTCAATTCCCCACTCATTCAAGTATTCCTGAATTTTCGACTGAGTTCTAAACTCATTTTCACTAAGTTCTGGATGTTTATGAAAATCCCTGCGTATTTCTACCAATTCATCAAATATTTCATCGATTCTTTTATTAATGTCCATTTTTTATTTCTCCTTTTGCAAAACTTATATATTCTTCTTGGCATTGTCATCCTATGTGAGCGAAGGATCTATTAATCTATTTATTTCAATAAATAATTTAGTATTTTATAAACCTTGCCGTCTTTTATATAAACTCTTGGAGTTCTAATTGTTATACGGCATATTATTTCGTTTTTATTAGTCCCTGCTAATAATGATGTTTCGTGTATATCTATGGTGTTGTTTTGTCCGTCTCCGTAAATAATAACCTCATCTCCAACTTGGGCTTCAGGTATATGAGTAACATCAACCATACACTGGTCCATGCATATAACTCCTAATATGGGAGCTTTTTTACCATGAATTGTTACAAAACCTTTGTCCCTCATATTTCGCGGATAGCCGTCAGCATAACCAAAGGGTAGGGTTGCAACCCTACATTTATCCTGTGACTTCCACAAATAATCGTAACTTACACCTTCACCTTTTTCCAAAGTTTTAATGTGGTAGATTTTAGATTTAAATGTCATTGCCTGCTTTAATACAAGTGAATCATCTTTATAGGACTTAAGACCATAAATAATTGCACCCGGCCTGATCATATTCATTCTGTATTGGGGATAATCAATGCCGGCAATAGAGTCACATATGTGTTTATACTTAAAGGACCTTCCTCTTTCTTCTAATTGTTTTATAGCATTCATAAGTTTATTGTACTGGATATCATCTTCTTCTTTACCTGCAAGAGCAAAGTGAGAGAAAATTCCTTCTATTTCGATATTTTCAAGGTCAAACATCTTATCTATTTCATCGATGCTTTCTTGTGCATCCCTATAGCCTAAGCGATTGAATCCTGTGTCGTATTTAATTTGAACGAGGGGTCTTTTATTGTACTTTTTACCTAATTCATTTAATATTTCTGCTTGTCTCAGGGAGAAAATTGTTTGGGTAATATTATTTTTAACTACATGCTCCAAATATTCATTAGGAGTATAGCCCATAATAAATATTTTATATTCAGGATGATGGTTTCTTAATTCAAGGGCTTCTGTTAATGTTGCAACAGCCAAGTAATCTCCACCATTTTCCATGATGGTCTCTGCTATGTCTACAGCTCCATGACCATAGCCATTCGCTTTTACAACTGCAGCTATGGCTACATGTTTTCCGACTGTTTCCTTGATTTTTCGCATGTTGTATGCAATGTCGTCCAAGTTAATTTCTACATATGTATCTCTAAGTAACTCCATAATTGCTCCTTTTCTTTTAAGTAATGTGTTTAGTCCAATATATTATGATATTCTGCCAGTTAAGTAGATTGACCACCGAGAACCGCCCCCTCTGGACAAGTTGATTGACCACCGAGAACCATCCCCTTTGGACAGTCCCATTGTCATCCCTTTTTAGTTAGCGGTTCCACTTTCTAGGAATACTATTTGTTTTGAATCAGCATCTATGCTAACCTTGGTTCCCAAGGCCATTGTTGGTTGAGGGAAGTTGTGGCCAGCCTTGAAGTTGTAAATTATAGGTTTGTTGAATTTAACTAATGTATTTTCAAAAACATCCTCCAAAGAAAGATCTTGGCCTCCTTCGTAGGATTTTGTTTCTCTTTCGCAATTTGTGAATGTTCCTAGGATAATTCCTGCGCAATCATCAAATTTTCCTGCTAATGCCAAGCTCGTAAGCATCCTATCCACTTTATAAATTGCTTCTCCAACTTCTTCAATAAAAAGGATTTTTCCTTTAGTATCTATTTCATATTTTGACCCTAATGTTGATACTAAAAGTGTTAGGTTTCCTCCTGTTAATAGGCCCTCTCCTTTGCCAGAACAAAAGCTATTCAGTTCTTCATTGTTTGGATTACTAAACAAACCCATGGCTTCATCGGTAAAAATATTTTTAACCAAGCTTTGATAAGTATATTGCTCAAATTGCACATCATTGTCTTTAACCTTGGCAAAGTTTGATGTTGCCATAGGACCGTGAAATGTTACCAGCTTGCATCGTTGGTTAAAAGTTGTATGGAGAGCGGTAATATCGCTAAATCCTACAAATACTTTAGGATTTGATGCTATCATATCATAATCTAGCAAGTCGAGTATGCGAGGGGTTCCATAACCTCCTCTTAAACAAATTATTCCTTTAATACTATCATCTTTAAAGGCATCGTTTACATCTCTTGCTCTTTCATCATCTTTTGCTGCCAAGTGCCCGTAGTTTGTATAACAGGTTGGAAACATTACAGGTTCTAAGCCTAAAGCACGTATTTTCTTTTCTCCATTTTCAACACTTTTCTTGTCAGTGGCTGAAGAAGGTGCTATAATTGCAACCTTATCACCAACTTTTAATGGTTTCGGTTTAATCATTTTATGCCCCCTTAATATATATGGGGGACACTTGGAAGTGCCCCTTAAATTTTAAATCAATAGAGTTTAATTTTATTCTAAAGCATTAGCTATGCTCTCTTCTTGTGTTTTAGCTGATAGTGGTACATTGTATAAATCATATACAATTCTAGTTATCTCTTGCCCGTCTGGCACCCAAAAAGACAAGCGTGGATTACCCAACAATTCTGCCTTTCCAGGTAAAATTTCTGCTGTTAAATTATCCGTTGAAAATCCTATTGAATCCTTTGCAAGTCCTAATAGTTCAGTTAAAGTGAAATTCGTTTCAACAAAAGGATACACTGCACTTATAACACTTGGTAGTTTGAGACTTAAGGATTTTTTAATTGCTGCTTTCATAAATTCCTGTTGCATTTCAACTCTTCCAACATCTCCATTAGGAAATGAAGGGTAACCTGGGTCTCCTTTTCTAAATCTCAAAAGTTCCATTGCTTTATCACCGTATATAGTTTGCCTGCCGGCACTTATATCTATATAAAGTGGCGGGTCATCATATATGTCAGTATACTTCATGCGAATTGGAACATCTACTTCCACTCCGCCAATAGCATTTACTGCTGACCTTACACCTTTATAATTGATAGCAACATATCTATCAACTTTTATCCCAGTTAAGTCCTCTACTGCTTCCATAACAGCCTTATAACCATCGTCTTCGCTACCATAAATAGCATTCATTTTTTGCATTTCCGAATACTTTGAATATTTTTCTCTTTGATAATAGGTATCTCTCGGGATTGAAATAATATTTGTTTCCTTAGTTTTCTTGTCAAAAGAAGCTAGCATTATAGTATCCGACCTTGCTCCTTCAAATCCTAGAAGAAGGGCATTTATACGATTGCTGTCACGCATTGCTCTTTCTAAAGGAGTTAAATCACCATCTTCGTCATCTTCATTATCTGCTACAATAGGATCTTCCTCATTAGGTAACTCTTCGGCAATACCTTCTGGGGACGAAACTTTAGAATAAGTAAAAATACCTGTCATTATTACAAGAGAAAATATTATTAAAGATAATGAAAATACTTTAATAAAATGTTTCATAAAAATCCACACCTTTCAGAAATTAATTATTAGTGCTTAAACCATACAAGGAATAAACCAATTCTTTTATTCCATCTTCATCGGGTATATAAAAAGATAGACCTTCTAAAGGAGATTCCAAGCCTGGCAATATGTTCATATTAATACTGTCAGTTGAGAAATGGAGCAAATCACTTGCTAAATTTATCAAATCCGAAGCATTGACATTTGTGTCAATATGTGAATATGCTTCCTTTATAAGTGCAGGCAATTGCAATCCTAAAGATTTTTTTACCGCTGCTTTGATAAATTGTTGCTGCGCTTCTATTCTTCCCAGATCCTGATTGTCATATCCTTTTCTGTATCTTAAAAATTTTAAGGATTCCTGGCCATTTAAAAGTTGTAATCCTTCAGGAATATCTATGTGCAAGGGAGGGTCATCATAAGGGTCAGAGTATTGCATGTGAAATGGAACATTCACCTCAACTCCACCAATTAAATCCACACATGCAATTACTGCTTCATAATCAATAACCGCGTATTTTTCAACAGGCATACCCAACAATTCCTCAACTCTTAATGTAAGTCCTTCAATGCCTTCTTCCATATATACTGCATTTATTTTTTTAAATTCAGGGCTATCTTCATCATCCCTTGGCAAGTATGTATCTCTGGGCAATGAGATTATATCCGCTGTTTTATTTTCTGTGTCGTAACTTATTAACATTATGGTATCAGTCCTATAACTTTCCAAACCTACCATAAGGATATTAAATCTCTTCAAATTAGACGCAGCTTTTCCCACAAAAGTTCCATAATCAAAGGTAGCTGATTCATAAAACGCTAATTTTTCATTATTTTCAGAATGTGTAAATTCTATTTTTCCTATTACAATATCTTTATCAATCAAAAAAATATAGCCTAATGCTGTAACACTTAGTAATGATACTATAAGCAATATTGATACAAAAAATACTTTAAAAAAATGTTTTATCATTTTACACCTTTAATCTTTTATTTACACTAAATAATTATATCAAAGTAATGCTGTTTTTTCAATTATAATTATATAAAACTTATTGGTATAATTATTCATTACGGCGCATTAATTTCTTACCATGTAAAACATTTTCATTTTTGCTATACTTAGTTTTTATTTTTATAAAGCTTTGTAATAATTTTTTTTGTTTTTATAAATATGTATTGCAATTCACAAAGAAAATTGGTACAATATTGGTATCTTTTATTAATATCGGAGGATTGTTAATGAAAACAGGTACAGTAAAATGGTTCGATTCCAAGAAAGGTTTTGGATTTATCTCCTGTGATGATGGTAAAGATGTATTTGTACACTTTTCCGCAATAACATCAGAAGGGTTCAAAACATTGGAAGAAGGGCAAAAAGTTAACTTTGATGTAGTTGATGGTCAAAAAGGACCTCAAGCTAGCAATGTTACTGTAGCATAGTAGTTTTTCGAAATAATACATTAATATAGATTCTAGCATTCTTATATTAATATCTGTATTTCAAGGAAATGATAAGGACTACATGCGTAGTTCTTTTTCATATAAAAATAATTAATTTTTTAAAAAAACATGGAGGATTTTTAATGAAAACAGGTACAGTGAAATGGTTTGATTCTGCGAAAGGTTTTGGATTTATTACTAGCGACGAAGGAAATGATGTGTTCGTACATTTTTCTGCAATCTTATCTAATGGTTTTAAAACTTTGGAAGAAGGACAGAAGGTTAGTTTTGAAGTAGTTGAAGGAGCAAGAGGCCCTCAAGCTGCTAACGTAGAACTTATCTAAAACAATCGCAAAAGCACCTATTGAAAAATAGGTGCTTTTTTTATAATTACAATTCCTGGTAAATCCTGAATTTCTTAATACACGTAAGTGTCATCCTGAACGCAGTGAAGATTCTCATTGCTTAAAAGATGAGATCCTTAGCGTACGCATAGGATGACAATTTATCTACCTTAATTCATCTAATGTGGGCATGCCGCTTTGGGCTCCTAATTTTGTTACTGTGAAAGAGGCAGCTTTGTTTGCAAATTTAATTGCATCTTCAAGACTATCCCCTCTTACCAATGCTGCAGCAAGACCTCCACAAAAAGTGTCTCCTGCTCCCGTCGTATCTACAACAGTAACTTCCCTTGAAGAAACCTCTTTTATTTCATGCCCATTATAATATTTAACACCCTTGGATCCTAAAGTAACAATTAACTTGTTAGGGTAAGATTTAAGGACTTCATCAGTGTCTTGATTTTTGAAAATTAATTTGAGTTCGTGTTCATTTGGTGTCAAATAAGTTGCATTTTCAATTGCAGATAAACTTAACTCACATCCAGGGGCTGGGTTCAAAAGTACCTTGATATTATTTTTGCTACATAAATCAATAATATATTCTACTACTTCCATTGGTATTTCCAGTTGTAAAAGGACAAGATCTGCTGATAGTATAAGGTCTTTATTCTGATTAACTATTTCTTTATTAACTTCAAAATTTGCACCTGATATAACGATAATGCTATTATCTTTGTCTGCTACAACTATATTTGCAACTCCCGTAGGAACATTATCAAGAGTTTTGACTCCCCCTGTATTTACATTCATACTTTTAAGGTTTTTAAGTGAAAATTCACCGTTTGAATCATTCCCTACACAGCCTATCATATATGTCTCTGCCCCTAATTTAGCGGCTGCAACAGCTTGATTTGCACCCTTACCGCCTGGAATGATTGAAAATGTATTTCCAAGGACTGTTTCTCCGGCCTTTGGTCTTATGTCTGATGTAAAAACCATATCTACATTGATACTTCCCACTACTACAACTTTTCCCATAGATACCTCCTATATTAACGCAATGTCATCCTGAGCGTAAGCGAAAGATGACACAAGCTACGCCCTTTATTCATGTCTATGACAATTATAACATCATATTAGTAGCAATGGCTTTTTACATCAACATTTCGTCCAATTTATATAAATCATTCATTAATATTTCTCTGAACTTTTCTAAATCAACGCCTGTTAACACCTTAGGATATGTTTCGTCATAGCTAATCCATTCTCTCACATCAGCTATGGTATTCCCTCTACCTAATTCTTCTGAACAATCTACATCAACATTCATATGTCTAAATTCATATAATTCAGGGTGTATCAAGTACATTAGGGCACAAGCATCATGAATCGGCGTAAATGTTTTGCCCCTAACATGGTCACCTTTGTAATAATACTGTAGCATTTTTCCGCATAATTCTGTAGCCTTGCCGGAACTTTGGGATAATTTATCAACATCATCAAAGTAAAAGCCTGTTGAGTGAGTAACATTAAGACCGCTCATTACGATAGGAAGTTTAGAATCAAATACGATTCTTGCCGCTTCCGGATCTGCCCATATATTGAATTCCGCATAAGGTTTACAATTACCGCCCTCTGTGGAACCTCCCATTATAGAGACTAATTCAATATTTTCTGCTACTTCAGGAAAGGTTTTAATTAATAATGCTATATTGGTAAGAGGCCCTACAGGTACCAAGGTTACTTTTTCTTCCGAAGACATTATGGTGTCTCTTAAAAATGTTATAGCATTATCTGAATAAAGTTTTAAAGATGGTTCAGGCAAAAGATAGTCACCCATGCCATTTTCTCCATGAACATTGCTAACAACGCTTTTTTCTCTAATTAAAGGTTTGTGTTGACCTTTGGCAACCTTTATGTCTCTTTTGTAGTAAGACAATACCTTCAAGGTATTTAGAGTTACTTTTTCTATTGTTTGATTACCTGCAACTGTAGTAATTCCCAGTATATTAAATTTATCCTCATTTGCAATGGCAAAAGATAATGCCACTATGTCGTCAATACCTGGATCACAGTCTATAATTATGTTTCTTTTTTTCATATATTTCATCCTTATAAATTAAATTTCTACTGTCATTGTATTTCAAATTGTCATCCTGAGCGTTGGCGAAGGATGACAATTTTTAAAAGCTTAGATTCTTCGAGCTAAAGCTCTCAGAATGATACGAGCTACGCTCTTTATTCATTGCAATGATAATTACTTACCAGTTAGCCTTTGTCTTTTTTTCATTTTTGAATAGCTATATATTCCTAGACCTATCAGTGTTGTAATATATGGCAGTGTTTGAACCAACTCATGTGGCAAGTTTCCAAGCTGGAGTATGTTGGAGACTGCTTGAGCTGCACCAAAGAGCAAGGATACTAAAAATGATCCTAGGGGTGTATTTCCACCCATTGCACTGGCTGCCAAGGCAATAAAGCCTCTACCGGCAGTCATGCCTGTAGTAAACTTTGTCATATATCCTCCGGACAGGAAATATCCTCCCATTGAAGCAAGTACTCCACTTAAAGTTAAAGCTATATAGCGAATTTTTGTTGAACTTATTCCAACAGATTCAGCTGCATCTTCATTTTCTCCGACGGCCCTTATTTGTAATCCTAATGGTGTTTTATATAAGAATATATGAATTACAGCCACCATTATTAAGGCAACATAGGTTAGAACATTCTGGTTAGATAATACCTGACCTAAAAATGGAATATCCTTAATAATAGGCAAGCTAACCCTCGGTATTATTAAACTGGGGATTGAAGAAGAAATACCCCTGTCTCCTGACACATAAAGAAGTATAAGTATAGTTGCGCCATTGGCAATTAAGTTTATGGCAATTGCCGCTAGTATTTCATCTGTTTTCAACCTCAACACGAAAAAGGCAAGGAAAAATCCTATGAAACCTCCAACTGCCATTGTGGCTAAAAGCCCTAACCATGTATTTTGAAAGGCCGCACTGAAAATTACCCCAAAAAGTGCTGTAAAAAGCATAATGCCTTCCAAAGCCATATTAACAATCCCTGATTTAGAAGCTAAGGCAGAAGCCAATGCTGCGAACAATATGGGAGTTGTTGCTCTTAATGTTGCATTTAAAAATTCCGGTGAAAAAATCGCATCCATTATCATATTATTCACCTTCCTTTTCTATTAGTGTTGCTTTTGCTTCTTTTGCTATAATCTTATGTTTGTACTTACTTAAGAACTGTTCTGCAACAACTAACAAGATTATTATTCCTTGAGTTATTGTAACTATTTCTGTTACTACATCCGTTGAACGGGACATAATTGATGCTCCAGTACGTAAGTATGCAAGGAAAAATGCAGCAAAAGGCACGTATATAGGGTTTTTCTTAGCTAATGTAGTTATGATTATTGCATCCCATCCATAGCCTAAAAGTGATGTCCATGTGAAACGATTATAAATTCCAAGAAGTTCAACTCCACCGCCAACACCAAATATAAATCCACCTACTAATTGTGAAACTAAAGTAATTTTTATTACATTTATTCCTGAATATCTTGCAAAGTCTCTGTTTTCTCCTGTTATGCGGATTTCATATCCTAGTTTTGTCTTGTACATAAATACATATCCGAGTCCTGCTGTAGCTAAAGCTATAAATAAGCCTATGTGAACTCTAGTACCACTGAATATGGGAGCAAACTGTGTTACACTGGGAATTGCATATGAAACAACTGCACCTGCTTTTGGGTCCCTCAAAATATTACTTAAAACATAATTTGAAAAGTATAGTATTAAATAATTCATCATCAATGATGAAACCAAAACATCGGATTCAGTTTTTATTTTCATAATAGCAGGAATTCCGGTTATTAGCATTCCAAATATACCAGCTATGAGAATTGTTACTATGGGGCTTATTACGGGAGGTAAGGCAAAATTTAATGCAAAATATGTAGCCACTAAACCTCCTATATGAAAGGCTCCTTCACCTGCTAAGTTTATTTCATTTGCAGCAAACATGATGCTTACACCAACACCTGTAAAAATCAAGGGAATCATTGCTTCTATAACATTGCCAAAGCGTCTTTGGCTCTGGAGTGGACCTGTAAGGAGCTGTATTATTGCCTTGACAGGTTCCTCGCTTGTTAGGAAGATTATGCCAAATGATATTAATAGAGCGATAGATATAGCCAATACGGTTCGCAATATGTTTAATTTAGTATTACTGTTCATATATTATTCCCTCCAGCTTATCATCCTTTTTTATGCCTAACATGTAATTTCCAAGTTCAACTTCAGTTACATTTTTAACATCATTAAATACACCTGAAAATTTTCCTTTGTAAATAACGGCTAATCTGTCGCTTAACTCCATAACTTCATTTAAGTCAGCAGATATTAGGATAATTGCACAACCTGCATCCCTAAATTCAATAATCCTTTGCCTTATGAAGGCGGCTGCTCCTACGTCGATACCCCTAGTTGGCTGATTTGCTATTATTATTTTAGGTTCTGTAGAAAATTCTCTGGCGACTACTACTTTCTGTATGTTACCTCCTGAAAGCATACCAACATCTTGCTTATGAGACTTGCACTTTACTTTGTATTCTTCTATTAATTCATCCGCCTTTTTTTCAAGTTTCTTGTATTTAAGGAGCATTTTACCTGAATATTTAGGCTTATAATATTGGTTTGTAAACATGTTATCCATTATGTTCATATTTTTTGCAACACCATAGGTCATTCTGTCTTCAGGTATATGAGACATCCCTAAATCTCTTAATTCCCTTATCTTTTGGTCTTTTGCTTCTTTGCCAAATACGGTAATTTGGCCCTGGTATTTACTTGAAAGTCCTGTTAGTACTTCCACCAAATGACCTTGACCGTTTCCTTCCACACCTGCAATTCCAAGAATTTCACCTGCTTTTAAATCGAAGGATAAATTGTCAACCCTTTTTATTCCTGTAGACCCTGTTACACAAAGATTTCTTACCTTTAGTACAGTTTCTTTTAAATCAAGGGGTTTTTTATCGAATTTAAGAACAACATCTCTTCCAACCATGAGCCTTGACATTTCTGAAGTTGAAATGTCTTTTACCAAGTGAGTTCCCTTGCTTTTCCCGTTTCTCATGATTGTTGCTCTGTCGCATATTTCTTTAATTTCATCTAACTTATGAGAAATAAATATAATCGTGTGACCTTTTTCTTTAAGCTTTTTAAGCTGAACAAATAATTCTTCAGTTTCCTGGGGAGTCAAAACAGCAGTAGGCTCATCTAATATTAGTATGTCCGCTCCTCTGTAAAGAGCTTTTAATATTTCAACCTTTTGCTTAAGTCCGACAGGTAACTCTTCAACTTTTTCCTTTACATCAATATCGAAGTTGTAGGTGTCAGCTATTTCTTGTGATAACTTAAAAGCCTTGTCTTCATCTATAAAAAGACTGCCTTTTTTAGGCTCAACACCTAGAACTATATTTTCTGCAACAGTCAACGAGGGAACAAGCATAAAATGCTGATGCACCATTCCTATGCCCATCTTTATGGCTTCCTGTGGAGACTTAATGTCTATCTGCTGGCCGTTTAAAATAATCTCTCCTTGCTCTTGGTGTTCTATACCAAACAATACTTTCATCAAGGTGGATTTCCCTGCTCCATTTTCCCCTAATAGGGCATGAATTTCACCTTTTTCTAATTCAAATGTAACATCTTCAACAGCAACTACCCCATTAGGGTATATTTTCATAATGTTATTCATTTGAAGTACTTTGTCTCCCATAATATCCTCCGCTATTACTCCAAAATAAATTAATAACTAATAATTGACAGCTTAATAAGTTAACAATTATTAATCATTAATTGTTGTCATCCTGACCAGGGGGGACGGTTCTTGCTGGTCATTTTATGACAACAACCCCGTCCCCTTGTCAACACGCAGTCTCATTCACCAAAATATTTGCTCCCTATGGTCGCATATTTTGGGAATTCGTTGCGAATGACCTACCAACCATTTGTCAGAAAAAACACTCTGACAAATGGGGTTAGGGCATCTTTATTGTACTGTTGCTTTTATAGCTTCAATTTCATCTGTAGTTTTTCCTAATGCTGTGTCAACTACGATTTTTCCGTCTATGATATCTTTTTCTAATTCATCAATTTTTGTTCTAATGTCTTCTGGTAACATTTCTTCATAATGAGCATCCTTAACTATGTTAACTCCACCTTCTGCAAATCCAAGAGATTCTGCCTTGCCATACTCTAATTTGCCTTCTAAGTCAAGCTTGATTGCTCTCATAAGAGAATTACCTACATTTTTAAGTGCTGATGTAGGGATATATTCTGCCTGGTCGGGTAATAATGCTGCCTGGTCAGAGTCAACACCAAACGCATATCTCTTTGCAACTTCAGCTGCTTCTATTTGTCCTAAACCTGCTGCACCTGCAACGTTATAGCCAACATCTACTCCACCGCTTTGGTATTGAACCAATGCAATATCCTTGCCTGCTGCTGAGTCATAGAAGTTTCCAACGTATGCTATAGCAACTTTTACATCTGGAAGTATGTGTTTAGCTCCTTGAATATAACCTAACAAGAAGTCATTGATTATAGGATTTTCCATTCCGCCTAGGAAACCAATTGATTTAGTTGCAGGATCTACCATAGGAAGTCTATCGTCTGTAGTCATCATAGCTGCAGCTGCTCCTACTAAGAATGATACTTCGTTTTGTTTGTACAATACGTTATAAATATTGTTGAAGTCTCCTGATGAGAAATCAAATGTTTCATCAAAGAACATAAATTTTTGATCAGGGAATTGAGTTGCAGCTTCTGCAAGCCCTTCTATCATCTGCCATGTACCTATGATTATTACATCATATTCACCTGTTTCACAGTAATCCAACAAGGTTGGAGTCCATTTTGGTTCATCAGCTGCTGTTGCGCCCATTTGCTCAACTTTAAAGTCAAATACATCTGCTCCAAGTTCAGCTTTTAATTTTGCAAGTCCTTCATTAGCTGAGTCAAAGAAAGACTTATCACCCAATGTTCCATTTAATAATAGAGCTGCCTTGTATGTTTCACCTTTAGTAGCTCCTCCAGGTTCTTGGGCACAAGCCGCTAATGATAAAACCATAACAAGCGCCAAGATTAATGCTAGTACTCTTTTCATTTTAGTTCCTCCTAGTTTTTGCTTCATTTATGTATTTTATAGTATCATTGACTAATTCCTCAAGCTCTATCTCTTCGTAAGCTCTCATATAGGTTATTAGCTTGTCAAAAGCTGGTGAAATCAGTCTTTGTGGAATGATACTCATTCCCTTTTGGATTCCCAATATCGGCATTATCATGCCAGCATTGCAGTCTGCATCTACTCCGCACATGGTAACTATATTAAGTGTTTTTTCATAATCACCATTACCGTACATAAGTGCAATTATCTCACAGCATGCATTGGGATATGCATGAATCCAATTGTACTTAATATACTTTTCACTGCATTCCTTGTGTGCCTCTTGCCAACTATCGTGTTTTAAACATGAATCGTAAGCAAATTTTACAACTGAATAATATTCGCTGTCTGCAGGTATCATTGAGATTGCTGATTTTACAATTTCTTTTACATCATCTTCAACAAAAGCTAATGAAGTCATAACAGCGTTAAACACTTCTCCTAAAATACCATTGTTAATATGAGATACCTGTCCATCCTCCCATGCAAGCTTTGCTGCAATCCTTGGGTTTCCAGGTGCTACCATACCGCAAATTCCGCCTCTCATCTGTGCTCCTATCCATTCATTAAATGGATTATTAAAGATGGCACTTTCCGGAGGCATCATGCCTGCACGGATATTTCTAAGGGCAAGTTCTTCTGCTGACCAACCTGTTGGTATTAGTCCTATCCATGATAGGGCAATATCTTCACTTGTTACTTCATATCCTTTGTCTTTAAAGGCATCCAAAAATGCTATTTCAAATGTAATATCATCGTTGTAGGTATTTGGTTTTCTTAAATAATCTTTCACATCGCCAAATGCTTCATATAGGTTTTCACTTGTATATCCTTCAACCATGGTACCCATAGCTGCTCCTATAAATTGCGATATCCATGAGGCCTTAATTAGGTCTTTAAACTTTTCATCTTCAGTATTTACTTCAAGAGCCTCAGGAAAATCTACACTTTTTGCATATTGTTCAAAGTTTTCATAATATGTGTAGTTCCAATAGGGTGATGAAGGATTCTTCTTTGCATCTTTAAATGCATTTCTAAGTTTGGCAGATATTTTTTGAAGTTCAACTTTGTTTTCATCTTCATAAAATTTCATGCCTTTTTCCAGTAATTCATAACCATTTTCAACAGTGTATCCTCTGTTTTCTAATGCTTGTATCGCAGCTACCATAAGCTGTTCGGGTGCTCCTGAGCCTGGTACGTTAGAGTGCCATTCAGCTCTAAGCATATTGTCATAAAAATCAGACACAGCCTTTAAAGCTCCCCAGCCTTGTTCTTCTTCGCTTAACAATACAGGTTGAGCATTAGAATACAAAGCATATGCTATTTCCCATGCCTTTTTCTTCATATTACCTCTACTTTCATATTCTTGTTGTGCAATTTTTTATGTTATTTTTATGGGATTAGGCCAACTCCAAAGCAATTTTCATCATGTCCTTAAAGCTTTTTTCTCTTTCTTCTGCAGTAGTTTCAGTTCGGTGTGCAATAGAATCTGATACTGTCAGTATTGTAAGTGCATTAACGCCTGCTCTGTTTGCATTACAATATAAAGCATAAGTTTCCATTTCAGCAGCCAAACATCCCATCTTAGCCCATTCTTTCCAGCTATCAGCATCATCGTGATAAAAAATATCTGAAGTTACAATATTTCCAACAACTGTATCTATATTATTGTCATCTGCAGCTTTTTTAGCCTTTGATAAAAGATCCCATGAGGCAGTTGCTGAGTAAATTCCCGGCAATTTGTACTGAGCTGCATAATTTGAGTCAGTACTTGCTCCAATGGCAAGTATTATATCATACAATTTTAATTTTGGGTCATATGCTCCACAAGAGCCTACGCGTATTAAATTTTTAACTCCATACATATGTATTAACTCGTAAGAATAAATTCCTATTGAAGGACATCCCATTCCGCTTCCCATAACAGAAACCTTCTTTCCATTGTAAGTTCCTGTGTATCCAAACATATTTCTTGTTGCGTTAAATTGTTCAACGTCTTCAAGAAAGGTTTCTGCAATAAATTTTGCTCTTAAAGGGTCGCCAGGTAACAAAACAGTTTCAGCAATTTGCCCTTTTACAGCGCTATTGTGTGGTGTAGACATATAATTCTCCTTCTCTTTTTTATTTGTGACTTATAGATATTATCATACTAATTCACATTTTTGTCAACTTTACTATTTTCTTTTGTTTCTTAAATTAGTTTTTTTATTAAATGTAGTTTTCTCTTCTTTTTCATCGGTTATTAATTTAATTCCCTTTTGCGTCATTACAATAACATTTCGTTTCATTAATCGACCAGCAGCTTTTTTAAAAGAGCTTTTGCTCATACCTAAAGTGTTTTTAATTTCTTCAGGGCTGGAATCATCATTTAAAGATAGGGTCCCTTTATTTCTAACAAGTACCTTTAGAATTTTTTCGCCATCCTTATCTATTTGAAGCCTTGGAGCATCCTTGAAACTTAAATCCAATTTCCCGTCTGCTTTTACATTGCTGACTCTAACTTCTAGGGTCTCGCCTGGGCGAATGGGTTTTAATATTTCACCCTCATGTATTAGGCCTAAGTATTTGCCTTCAACTGCAACCATTGCTCCAAGTCCTCTTTTTAAACTAAAGACTGTTCCATTTACAACATCATTTACCTTGTAGGGGGAATCTGTCCTTAAAACATTGAATAAATTCATTGTAGCACAGAGTCTGTCCGATTTGTCAATATAGAGGCCAACCATATATTCTCCATTTAACTTAATATCTCCAACTTGCTCTTTAAATGGTAGGAATAGGTCTTTTTCTAAGCCCCAGTTCATGAAGGCACCTATTCTTGACATTTCTACAACCTTTAAAGTTGCAATTTCACCCATTACAATTTTTGGTCTTTTTACAGTGGCTATAATTCTGTCTTTTGAGTCCCTGTAAATGAATACATTTATTTTGTCTCCTACATTTGTATTAGCAGGAACCTGCTTAATGGGAAGCAGTACCCTGTCTTCAGGTTTTTCATTTGCTTCGCTTTTTAAGTAAGCACCAATGTCTACAATTTTAGCTACTTCTAGTTTCTGCATCTCTCCTAATTTTATCATATCTTCTCCTCTTGTCATCCTGAGCAGCAAGCGAAGGACCTCATCTTTTAAGTAATGAAATTCTCTATGCTATACCTTCAGAATGACAATAATTTTTCATATTCTTTTCCGCAGTTTCGTTCTTTGCTCCCTATGGTCGCACATTTTGGGAATTCGTTGCGAATGACCTACCGCTATTTTTCTCTCCCTTTGGTCAGAAAAATGGGGTTAGGGCATCTC
>CAZTML010000014.1:18151-23345 GCA_964614935.1 uncultured Clostridia bacterium
GACCTACCGCTATTTTTCTCTCCCTTTGGTCAGAAAAATGGGGTTAGGGCATCTCGCAGTCTCATTCACCAAAATATTTGCTCCCTATGGTCGCACATTTTGGGAATTCGTTGCGAATGACCTACCGCTATTTTTCTCTCCCTTTGGTCAGAAAAATGGGGTTAGGGCATCTCTAACAATCTAAACATATTTTTCTTGTATGCTTCTACTCCTGGTTGGGTAAAAGGGTCTATATTGTTAGTATACCCACTTATGGCGCAGCTCATCATGAAAAAGTAAAAAAGTTTAGCAAGATAGAATTCGTCCATTTTAGGTACACTAATTATAAGACCCGGCACATTTCCTTGGCTATGAGCCATGAAAGTACCTTCAAATGCCTTTAAGTTTATGTAATTAAAAGTTTTACCAGATATGTAGTTTAGCTTATCAAAGTCGTTACTGTCAAAGGGAACTTCCATATCACCATTGCTATTTTCAATTGATAGGGTAGTCTCAAAAAGTATTTCTCTTCCTTCTTGCACAAACTGTCCCATGGAATGAAGGTCTGTAGTAAAATTTAAAGATGCCGGGAAAATCCCTTTGCCTTCTTTTCCTTCACTTTCACCATAAAGCTGTTTCCACCATTCAGCAATTGATAAGCAGGAAGGCTCATAATTTACAAATACTTCAATTTCCTTTTTTCTTCTATTTAAAATGTTTCTAGCCGCCGCATATTGGCAGGAAATATTTTCATAAGATCTTTCAGAATATTCTTGTTCACCGGACTTTAAACCATTGACAAATTTATCTATATCTAGACCTGCAGCTGCCATCGGTAAAAGCCCAACAGGAGTAATTACCGAATATCTTCCTCCTATATCGTCAGGAACCACAAATGTTTTGTAACCTTTTAAATCAGACATGTTTTTCAAAGCACCTTTATTCTGATCCGTTACAACAAAAATTCGCTTCTTAGATTCTTCTTTGTATTTTTCCTCCATTAGTTCTCTAAAAATTCTAAAGGCCAATGCGGTCTCCAAGGTAGTTCCAGATTTTGAAATAACAATAACGGATACCTCTTTTTTCTTAACAACTCGAACAAGTTTTTTAAGATAAGAACCGCTTAAATTTTGCCCTGCATAGTATACTTGGGGAGTCATCAACTCATTATGAAAATCTCCTCTCAGAGCATCAATTGCAGCTTTTGCTCCAAGGTAAGAGCCTCCGATTCCTAATAAAATGAAGGCCTCAGAATTTTCCTTGATATATTTTCCTGTTTTTTTAATGTCTTCGTATTCGTCTTTGTCAATTCTGTACATATAGTCAAGCCAGCCTGTCATTTCCCTGCTGATTCCTTTTCTGTCTAAAAGTCTTTCCTGGGCTGTCATGATTTCTGATTTAATTTCTTGTAATTCATCTTCATTAATAAAACTTCCATGTAAATCAAGTTTAATTTTCGCCATTTCCCCTCCTATTCATGGCTATGAAAAACCTGTCCAGCGGGGACGACGTCCCCAATTATTGATCATAGTATTTCTGCAAGTAGCACTGCGTAGTCGTCTTTTTGTACTTTGCTAAATTTTTCAACTGATGACTTTATATTTTCTAGTATATCTCCTTCTGATTTTATAACATTTACCAGATTGTCAATACCAAATTGTAGCCCATCACTATTTGTTGTTTCTGTAATGCCGTCAGTGTATAAGAGTATTTTATCGCCAACATCTAGCTTGACCTTGTTAGTAATATAAGATACATTGTCAAAGATATTTGCAATGGGATAGCCCTTTAATTTAAGCATTTTTAAATTATTATCGCTTATTAATATGGGGACTGAATTATGTCCTGCATTAACAAATTCAAATTCGAAAGAATTCTTATTATATATTCCAAAGAATATAGAAAAATATTTGTCGTAATCTAAGTTTAATGACAAAAATGTTTTATGAAGATCTTTCATGATTTTATTAATTCCTATATTGCCCTTTGCTATGGTTCTTAAAGACTGTCTGACAAAAATCGTCAAAAGGGATGCTGTTACACCATGGCCAACAACATCACAAATATAAATACCTGTTTTATCCTCATCTATTTCAAATACATCAAAAAAATCTCCACTTAATGATTCAGATGATTCATAGAGATAATCAATATTTACTCCATTATACATTCCTTTTGGAGGGAGCATTCTTTTTTGCATATTTTTTGCAAAATTTATATCATCGCTCATTTTTTTATTTTTTGCCCTTATTTCCTTTGCAAGTGTCATTTCATTTGTTATATCTCTGAATACTTCTACAGATCCTTCAATTTCCCCATTATCGTCTAACAGAGGAGATGATACAATCATGTATGTTTTGTCTCCTATTTCAGATTGTTTTCGCATTATAGCTCCATTTTTCAATGTCATGCTTGAAATGCAGTTTTGGCATCTTTCTTCTCTGCACAAAACATCATAACACTTTTTCCCAATAATCTCCTCTCCTATATCTTCTTTCATTTTTTTGTTGGCATACATAACTCTGTTTTCTTTATCAACCACTCTTACCCAGTCAATCATGCCGTCTACAATTCCAATCTGTTTAGGTGTTCTTTTATATTCTTCCATCGGGGTCACTTCCTTTAATTATTATTTTCCTTAACATAGTTAAATAATAGCTGCCCTATTTTATCCGAATTATGTCGTATATAGTTCTTCCTAATCTCTACAAAATTACTAGCGATAACCTTTACATTCATTTCTTCAAGTTTCTTAATTTGTTCCTGGTCAATCATTACCTGCTTGGCACCCTCGTATTTGTAATTTATAATCAAATCATCTGAAATTATCTTATCATTGACAATTACATAATCTATCATATATCTTTGGGTATGTTTTATTATGGCATCAACGTGATCAACAACATTGTAATTGTCGGTTTCACCCGGCTGTGTCATAAGGTTGCATACATAAAACACTTTTGCCTTAGAATCTGTTAAAATCTTTGGCATGTCTTCTACTAACATATTTGGGATTACGCTGGTATACAAGCTTCCTGGTCCTATGACTATAACATCTGCTTCCTTTATATCTTTAACAGTCTCATCAAGAGGTTTACATACACTGGGCATCAAGGCAACCTTGTCAATTTTAGTGTTTAATTTACTCACATATTCAGGTATGGATTTTTCTCCTAAAATGCATTCGCCATTTTCAAGATACGCCTTTAAATGGGTATCCTGCAGGGTCATGGGAAGGACCTTTCCCGAAAGCCTGAAAATACTACCTATTTCTTTTAGTGCATACTCGTAGCTGCCGAATATTTCATACATTGCAGCTATAAGTAAATTACCAAAGCTTTGCCCCTTCAAGTAGCCATCGTTGAAACGATGCTGCATTAACTTTATCATGCTAGGTTCTACATCTGAAAGTGCAATAATACAGTTTCTCATATCTCCAGGTGGAAGCATGCCTAGGTCTTCTCTTAAAACTCCAGACCCTCCTCCATTATCAGCAACTGTAACAACTGCTGAAATATCTTTGGTGTAGTTTTTTAATCCTCTTAGCAATATGGAGAGACCTGTCCCTCCGCCAAACGCAACTATTTTCATTCTATTGTTTCCCCGTATCTCTATGATTTAATAAAACCCTATAATTTTTAGCAGTAAGCATGGATGCTAAGTAATTTGATATTGTTACAGAACGATGCTTGCCTCCTGTACAGCCAATGGATATAACAAGGCTTGATTTTCCTTCCTTTATATACAAGGGCAAAAGAAATTTAAGCATATCCATTAGCTTGTCTAAAAATATGATCGTTGTATCAAAACCCATAACATAGTCTTGAACATTTTTATCGTTACCGGTAAAATTCTTAAGTTCCTCTATATAGAAAGGATTTGGTAAAAACCTCACATCAAAAACAAGGTCTGATTCCTGAGGAAGACCATATTTATATCCAAATGACATTATGTTGATATTTAAGTTGTGGGAAATATCCCCCTTTACGAAAATGTTTAAAATTTCTTCCTTTAATCTTCCAAGCTTCATTTTGGTGGTATCAATTATATAATCAGATCTTTTTTTTACTTCTTCAAGCCTTTGTCTTTCTTCTAAAATCCCATCAATAATAGTTCCACTTGTTGTTAAAGGATGTGGTCGTCTTTGTTCTTTAAATCGTTTAATTAAATCATCATCTGAAGCATCAAGAAAAAGTATGCGATAAGCAATTCCCTTATTCCTTAATTCTTCCAAGCTGTTAAACAAGTCCTCAAAAAAGATTCCGCCTCTTATATCTGCAACAACTGCTACTTTGTTTACATCCATTGATGTAGAAATACAAAGTTCTGCAAAATTAGGAAGAAGTGCAGGAGGCAAATTATCCATGCAGTAGTAATTAATATCTTCAAGAACCTTTATTGCCTGGCTTTTTCCGGCACCCGACATGCCTGTTATAATAACAAACTCCATTATTTTCTCCTCTCGCAGTATCATTCACCAAAATAAATTTATTATTCTATTTAAGTCTAAACCTGCTTCCATAGCAGCCTTAATGCCATTATCACAGCTTCCAACATTGTCTTTAATGTGGGAGTCACTGTTAATTACAAAATTCACATCATATTTTGATGCGATCACAATATCATCCTTATTTAAGTGTCCATGACTGTTGTTTATTTCGAGCAAAGTCTTAGTCTTTTCGGCTGTTTGTGCTATTTTATCTATGTTTACCGGTATTTTATCACCAGGGTGAGTTAGAATATCAATTTTATATTTATTCATGGCATTTATGACCGCTTGAGTATTTTTTTCAATCATTTCTTCATATAGCTTTTGGTCATTTTTAGCTAGCTTATTTTTTATTATAAAATTCCAGAAATCATTAACTGATGAAAACCATGCCCCTAAGTGAAATCCGCAAAGGATTATATCGCAATGTTCTAAAATTTCACTTCCAATATCTGTATTACCGTCGTAATCCAATATGTTGGCTTCTACACCATACAATATTTTAAGATTTGGATATTTTTTTCTCATTTCAACAACAATTCCTTTTGCTTCTTTAATTAAGTTTCTTTTTATGCCAAATAAATAGTGAGCAGGACCATGATCGGTTATGGCAATTTCCTCAAGACCAATCTCATATGCCCTTTCTACTATTTCTTCAATAGATGACTTGCCGTGCTTGTTTTTTGAATATGTTGAATGTATGTGATAATCTGCTTTTAATTTCAT
>CAZTML010000015.1:0-17426 GCA_964614935.1 uncultured Clostridia bacterium
TTTATATCCTTGATGTTTATTCCATCTATTAAAATTTCACCTTTTTGAATATCATAGTACCTACATATTAAACTTTGTATGGTGGTTTTTCCAGCTCCTGTTGCTCCAACGAAAGCAACAGATTCTCCCGGGTTAACCTTGAAGGATACATCCCTTAATATCCATTCACCTTCTTTATATGCAAACCACACGTTTTTAAACTCAATACTTCCTTCAAAAGAATCAATTTCAAGTGCATTTTCACTATCTTTGATTTCAGGGTCTTCATCTATTAGAACAAATATCCTTTCAGATGCTGCTGATGCAGATTGAACGATATTAAGTTGTTCTGCAAGTTCTTGTATTGGTTGGAAGAACTTAGCTATATAACTTTGAAATACAACTAAGGTTCCTATGCTGACCGTGCCTTCAATTACCATCTTACCGCCAAACCAAATGATTATGCAGTAAGCTATAATTCTCATAAGATAGTTTGAAGGATTGTAAACGCTGAATGTAAGTAATTGCTTCATATGGTCTTTTCTTAAATCTTCGTTTCTCTCTTTAAATTTATTAAGAATAGCATCTTCAGCAGCAAATATTTGCACTACTTTCATTCCTGATACATGTTCTGAAATAAAGGCATTCAAGGCTGAAAGCTTAGCCCTTATTCTTCTGTGGTTTTTTTTAGATACATTTTTAAATGTAAAAGTAAATACTATAATAAACGGTATAACTGTAAATGTTAAAAGTGATAGCTTGGCATTATATGCAATCATAGTAACTATTACACCAAACAATACAGCAAAACTTTTAAACACGTTTACAATAACACTAGTGTACATTTCATTGAGGGCTTCTGTATCATTTGTAACCCTAGTAACCAGTCTTCCAATTGGATTTTTTGTAAAAAAGCCCATGGAAAGTTTAGTTATATGAGTGTATACTTCCATTCTAATGTTATAGATAATTTTTTGCCCAGTTCTTGCAAGCAATAAAGCTTGAGTATAGTTAAGGACGAATACTACTACAACTGTCAAAAAGTAAATAAAAGCTATTCTAATAATTCCGGAAATATGTATGCTTTTTTCAGGGTCAAGAACTGTACCACTTGCGTACTGAGATAGAAAACCGTCAACAGCCTGGCCTATTAGCATGGGCTGGTATAGTTCTAACACAACTATAACTGCGATAATTGCTATTGCAACTAGGAAACTCATTGTATAAGGCTTTGCATATTGTAAAAGTCGCCTAACTAATGTTTTATCTATTTTTTTAAATTGATCTTTTTCCATAATCCACCCCTATTCCTGCTCTATCATTTCTTCAAGCAATTGTTTCTCATAAAGTGAGTTGTAGAGTCCGTTTTGTTGAACTAATTGGCTGTGATTTCCGCTTTCAACGATTTTTCCATCATCCAAAACAATTATTAAGTCGGAATCTTGAATGGTTGAAATTCTGTGGGCAATTATTATATTAGTCTTGTCTTTTCGTTTATCATTTAAATGTGCCAGTATTTTTTCTTCAGTATCCGTATCAACAGCAGAAACTGAATCATCAAGAATGAGGATTTCAGGGTCTTTTATCAAGGCTCTTGCTATGGAAACTCTCTGTTTTTGACCTCCGGAAAGAGAAACGCCTCTTTCGCCTATAAGTGTTTCGTAACCTTCTTTAAATTCAATTATATTGTCATGTACTGAAGCGGTTTTGGCAGCATCGGTGATTTTTTCTTCATCATTGGCTCGTATTCCAAAATCGATGTTATTAGCAATAGTGTCAGAAAATAAGAAGTTATCCTGGGGCACATAGCCAATATTTTTCCTTAGAACGTCTAAAGGAATATCCAGTATATCGTATCCGCCAATAAATATTGATTTGTCTTCGGGATCAAATATTCTTAATAATAAATTGACTAATGTTGTTTTACCGCTTCCTGTTCTACCAATAATTCCAAGAGTCTGTCCTTTTTCTACTTTAAAAGAAATATTGCTTAACACATTTTTATCTTCTTCAGGATATTTGAAATTCATATTTCGTATTTCAACAGAGCCATCAAAGGTGTTTATTGCGAGAGTTCTCTCTGAATCTTTTATTTCAACAGGTTCATGAAGTATACTTTCAACTCTTTCCAAAGAAGCAGCACCCATTGTAAATACATTGATTGTCATTCCTACAGCCATCATTGGCCACACTAGCATGTTTAAATATTGAATAAATGCAGCAAAATCTCCTAAGGAAATCCTGCCTTGAATTGTTATGTATCCTCCGTAACCTATGGTTATAGCTAATGAAACACCTGCAATCATATGCATGTATGGATGCATTAATGTTCTTAGTTTCGATAGGTGCATATTCTTGTCGTAAGAATCTTTGTTAACTTTTTCAAAGGCGTCTATTGATTTGCTTTCTTGAACAAAAGATTTAATTACTTTAATACCGCTAAGGTTCTCTTGTACAAAGTCGGAAAGGTTTGCAAAGGTTTCTTGTTTGGCAGCAAATCTTTTGTGCATTTCACTTCCCATAAATCTTACGGAAACCGCTATCATCATCATTGGAATTATTGCAATTGCAGTAAGTCTTGGGTCGATTTCAACAACCATTTTGTATATAGTTATTAATCCAAGAGCCAAGACATCAAATAGAGTAAGAATTCCGGGTCCTAATGCCATTCTTACGGCTTCTAAATCGTTTGTCATATGAGCCATTACCTCTCCCGGACCATGTTCCTGATAATATTTTGCCGACATTTTTTCAAGATGGCTAAACATATCGTTTCTCATATCCCTTTCAATGCTTCTGGAAGACCCAAATATAAAGTATCTCCATAATATTCTACCTATATATACAATAAGGGCAATACCTATTAGTTTAAATATTGCATTAGATACCATTGAAGAGTTAAAATTTCCTAATTCAAATTGGTCTATTGCATTCCCAACTATTAGAGGTACCAGAGTCTGTGTGTAGTCAACTACAAATAAGGCGATTATTCCGAAAATATAATGGTATTTATACTTTTTTATAAAGGCTCTAATATAATTGCTTCTGATAAAGGATGTAGACTTACTATTTTTTGTCTTTGCCATATTAAACTCCTTTTCTGCTATATATTTCTTATTCTATTATACATCATAATATTTAATATTAAAGGGTTTTATTTTAATAAATTTAATTCAATATTATGAAAATCAAAGGAAATTAGGGCAAGAAAAAATAACCTCTTTATTTTGCATAATTTTTGGATTAAATTGTCTTTTGTCTTAGAATTCTTTATGGTATACTAATAAGGCTTGACTAAAGGAGGAAATAATATTGGCTAATAATGATAATAAACAGATAAATCCAATGATAGAAGGCAATCCTTTTAAATTAATATTTGCCTTTGCAGTACCCCTCCTGCTAGGTAATATTTTGCAGCAGGTTTACAACATGGTTGACAGCATAGTGGTTGGAAACTATGTGGGTAAGATTGCATTGGCAGCTGTAGGCACAGGCTTTCCCATTATTTTTTTCATGGCGTCTCTTTTCATAGGTATGGGTATGGGAGCTACAATATTAATTTCTCAATACATAGGTGCCGGAGATATGGAAAATGTAAGAAAAACTTCACAAACAATTTATACTACAATGATTATAGGTTCAATTCCTATATCAATTTTAGGAATGATTTTCAGTGAGCAGATACTTATGCTGATTAATACCCCTGCAGATGTAATTCCAATGGCGAACCAGTATATGGTAATAATATTTGCTGGCCTGATTGGTAGCTTTGGCTTTAATATTAATGCAGGAATACTGCAAGGTTTTGGAGACAGTAAATCATCACTATTGTTTCTAGCAATTGCAACTATAGTTAACATTGTATTGGATTTAGTCTTTGTGGTTGTATTTAGATGGGCTGTTCCTGGAGTTGCTGCTGCAACAGTAATTGCTCAAGCCCTATCATGGATATTCGGAATTATTTATATGAAAAAGAAATATGAAGTCCTTAATTTTAAAATTACAAAATTTTATTTTGATAAGGATATCTTCAAGAAAGTACTTAAATTGGGTCTGCCCATAAGTATACAGCAGGCTGTGTTTTCAGTTGGAGCCATGAGTATGCAGTCCTTGGTAAACAGCTATGGGTCTAATTTTATGGCAGGCTACAATGCAGCAAATAAGATAGACATGTTTGCCTTCATGCCTATACAAAGTTTTGCAAATGCATCAACAACATATGCCGGTCAAAATATAGGTGCAGGAAGAATTGACAGGGTACATAAGGGAACAATAGCTACGCTTGTTTTGTCTGTTTCTACAAGTATTCTTGGCTTGTTAATTATTCCCCTTGGGCCCACTATGCTTAAATTATTCAATTCAGACCCTGCTGTAGTAGAGGCAGGTATGATATATTTAACAAATGTAATGCCCTTATATATAATGCTTTCAATATTGTTTACTTTAAATTCTGTAATAAGGGGAGCAGGAGAAAGTATAATTCCTATGATTGGTTCAATGGCATCTATATGGCTGGGAAGAATTCCATCGGCTTATTATATTGCAGCAAATTTCGGAAAGGAATACCTGTTTTATTCTTATGGAGTAGGTTGGTTTTTATGGTTACTTTTATTAGTGCCTTATTACTTATCAGGAAAGTGGAAAACAAAATCAGAAAAATTGATTCATCGGACAGAATAAGCAGTAGGGAATATCTGTGGATTCCTTAAAATCGATAAAAATATACACACCTTGCCGGTGTGTATATTTTTATCTTGAATTTCAATAGTCAGCCCTTGTCATGAGATCCGTCCCATGTGCTCAGGATGACAAATTACATTCTATCTAATACCTTCTTAATAATTGCAGGTGCTGTTCTGCATTTGTCTTCAGCAACGGCACAAACTGCAAATCTAAGTCCCTTTTTCAGTGAAACAACAAATAAATTTTCTTTAATCAATTCATCGGATGCTTTCTTGGCATTTTCACATGGGATACTTACAAAGAAACCATCTCTGTATGGTAAAATTTCTAAGCCAACTTCCTTTGCGCCTTCCACAAAGGCATCTGCACGTTTTCTAAGCATTGTCTTGGTTTCGTTTACTTCAGCTTCATAAGCCCTTGTCTTTTCAGGGTCTTTGGCTATACGAGCTAATACTTCCATGGCAGCCCTTGTACCGTTAGACCAGTTAGCTCTATTTGAATGCATGCAGGCATAGTAAAACTCATTAGCTACCTCTTCGTCAGAAGATATTCCTATAGCAGCACCTGAACGCATGCCGTACATAGTGTAACCCTTTGACATACTGTAGGCCACTATAATCAGGATGTTTTTTGGCAAGTCAGAAAATTTAGAGAAGAACTTTCTTCTTTCATCTCCTGCACCTGCATAATCTATGTAAGCACAGTCAACAAGAATTACAATTTTGTTTTCCGGGTCTTTTGCGTTATCTTTTGCAATATCTAATACCTTATCCCACTCTTCATCAGAAAGACTGTATCCTGTTGGATTGTTTGCAGGGGTATTTATAACTGTTACTAGTCTTTTTTGCTTATTAAGTAATTTTTCGAATTTTTCCTTAAATGATTCAATATTAAATTCATTTTTGTCGTTAAACAATTCATAATTAGTAACTGTCCTACCAAATTCCTCGGAAATAGTTACATATGGGGACCAATACCAGTCACATACTAAAATTGAATCTCCCGGATTTGTATAATTAAATATTCCGTGTCTTACTGAGCCTGTACCACCTGCAGTAGCAACCGCCCTAGTATATGCATCAGGTTTATATTTACCAAAGCATACATCTTGAACAGCTTCTAAATAATCAGGTTGACCTGCTACCTGGGCATAAGCTGCGATTGCCGCATTTGGCAATGATCTCAATTCATCATATACAGTATTTAAACAAATAAGATTACCATCATCATCTACTAATGCTCCAAGGGTTGAATCAATTACATTTTCTTTTCCATACTTGTCTATAGCTTCTTTAGCTTTTGCAGCAAGTCCAAAAATTGCATCATTGGCCTGTGGCCATATTGCATGATTTGCAACCATATTAAATGCCATACCATCACCTCATCGTTTTTCTTAATATTAACATTTAATAATATACAAGTCAATATATATAATATACTGAGAACTTTAGGGAATACTATAGTTACAAAAGAGATTCATAGTTTTAAACAAAATAAAAAACCTAAAAGCTAGATTAAGGCTAATAAAAAAATTCCTTGACAAGATGCGACAGTTTATGTATTATATAAAAGTTAGCAAAAATATGATCCATTAGCTCAGCAGGCAGAGCACTTGACTTTTAATCAAGGTGTCCGGCGTTCGAATCGCCGATGGATCACCACTATAAACAACATTTGACGATCTGCGCGACGTTGAATGTTGCTTTTTATTTATGCGACGCAAGGAGCAAATAAATTTGTTGCATTCCCCTGCTTATTAATCTTACGAATAATGTCCTAAATAAATTCTTAAATATATATTTATTTTTTCAACAATTTTCTACAAAATAACTAATTAAAAAAATGTATATTTAAATAGAATGAAATAAATATCGAGGTATAGCCATATGGACTTTAGAGAAGGTATAAAAATAGATGATTTAGAAAATATCGCCGAAAGACAAAGCGAAAAAATGGCTGCTTTAGGCCAGCTTGCAGGTGGTATTGCCCATGATTTCAACAACCATTTAATGAGTATAATTGGTAATGCTACAATGATTCAAAAGAGCGATGACTTAGAAATAATAAAAGATTATGCAGATAGAATAATTCATATATCGCAAAATGCAGCAGATCTTACTAAAAAAATACTCATGTTTTCGAAGAAGGAAAGCAGCATAAACAAACCTGTAAATTTAAAAAACTTATTAGATAATACATATAAAATGATGGAATTTATCCTAAGTAAGGAAATTGACATAATTTATTCTTATGATGCAAATGATGAGTTTATATCGGGAGATGAATCTCAGATTGAAAGCTTGATTGTAAACATGATTGTAAATTCAAGAGATGCAATGGATGATAAATTTGGGACAATAAAAATTGGAACAAAGGACACTGTAATCATTAAAGAAATGGTTTTGAGTCACGGAGAGGTTATTTACCCTGGTCAATACATTTGCTTATATGTAGAAGATGACGGGTCTGGTATGGATGAAGATGTACTAAGAAAAATTTACGAGCCATATTTTTCAACAAAAGACAAAAGTAAGGGAACAGGCTTGGGATTGTCCGTAGTGTTTGGTACCGTAAAAGCCCACAGTAGCTACATTAATGTTGTTAGCAAGGTTAATTTTGGGACAAGGTTTGAAATATTTATACCGATCCTTAATAAAAAAGACGATTTTGTTAAAAAGAAAATAAGATATGGAGAAAACAACCTTGTAATGCTTATTGATGATGATATAAATGTTTTGGATGTTGAAGCTGAAATGTTGGAAGACTTAGGTTACGAAGTAGTTAAGTTTTCTAATCCTTTAGATGCACTAAACTATTATAAATTAGAATCAAAAGAAATATCCTTTTCGCTATTGGATATAATGATGCCTGAAATGAGTGGCAAGGAACTTTTTGATGAAATGCTTTTAATAAATGAAGATGCTACAGGTATTTTTATTACCGGTTATGCTCAACAGGAAGAATATGAAGAATTGACCAAAAGAGGACTGACAATTATAGAAAAACCATTTACCTATGATGACTTGTCAAAAAAAATTGCACTAATGTATCAATAAAAATTTAAGATCATCCTTAAGCCTGATTGTTAAGATAATTTAATAATATTAGAAACATATTCTTTTGACAATTTATAATTTTTTGATAGAATGTAACAAGATAAAACAAAGGCTTAACAGGAGGATAAAATGAATATAAATGAGTATTCATGCGCTGATTCATCTTCATTTGGTAAGTTGTCTATAATTGCAATGAAAGGTTGCGAAGAAATTGCAGATAGAATAGACTACTACTTAAAGGAATGGAGACAAGATCCAAACGGTGTAATATATTCAGAGGATTCAGTTCCCAGACATACATTCTTATTAGATGCCGAATGTCCCAGATTTGGTTCAGGCGAGGCAAAGGGAGTAATAAACGAAACAGTAAGAGGACATGATATATTTATTATATCAGATGTTTTTAATTACGGAGCAAAATTTAAAATGTATGGCATGGAAGTGCCCATGAGCCCTGATGATCATTATCAGGACTTGAAAAGAATAATTGCTGCTATGAATGGTAAGGCAAAGCGTATAACAGTTATAATGCCTATGCTTTACGAAGGTAGACAGCATAAGAGAGCTATGAGAGAATCTTTGGACTGCGCCTTAGCTTTACAAGAACTTACATCAATGGGAGTTGAAAATATAATTTCCTTTGATATTCATGATCCTAGGGTTCAAAATGCAATTCCTCTTCATGGTTTTGAAGATTTTCATCCCCATTATCAAATGATAAAATCATTTGTAAGAACAGTACCCGATTCTAAAATTGACAGGGAAAATTTAATGATAATTTCACCCGATGAAGGCGGTATGTCAAGATGTATTTACTACTCATCTGTTATGGAATTAGACCTGGGAATGTTCTATAAGAGAAGAGATTATTCTGTTATAGTTAATGGCAAGAATCCGGTAGTGAGCCATGAATTTTTAGGAAGCAACTTGGAAGGTAAGGACGTTATTGTTGTAGATGATATGATAGCTTCCGGAGATTCAATGATTGACGTGGCAAGTAAGATAAAGGAAAGAAAAGCAAGAAATGTATATGTTTTTGCTTCTTTTGGACTCTTTACAGAAGGCCTTGATAAGTTTGACAAGGCATATAGAGATGGCATAATATCAAGAGTATTTACTACTAATATGATTTATCGAATGCCGGGGCTAATCGAAAGACCTTGGTACACGGAAGTTGATATGTCTAAATATATTGCAAGTATTATTGATACTTTAAATTATGACAATTCATTAAGTGAACTTTTGGATCCGGTTCAAAAAATTAAAAAACTTCTTAAAAAATAATGCCTGCTTTCCAGGCATTATTTTTTTATAAGGGTTATTAGCAATAATTTTATTAATTGAAATATAATTACTTGTATGGTATAATTTTTTCATTAATATTGCAAAGATAAGGCATAATAAGAAGAAAAAATAAATGGAGGATGAAGATGGGTCTTAGAATGGATATTGGAATTGACCTTGGTACTGCTAGTGTATTAGTTTATATAAAGGGTAAAGGAATAGTCATAAACGAACCTTCTGTTGTTGCGATAGACATTAACACAAATAAAATTCTAGAAGTGGGAGAAGAAGCAAGAAAAATGCTTGGACGTACTCCCGGCAACATAGTAGCTATAAGGCCCCTTAGAGACGGTGTTATATCTGATTTTGATATTACGGAAAAATTGTTGAAATATTTTACTAAAAAAGCAGTAGGAAACTCAATAATAAAGCCAAGAGTAATAATTTGTGTACCTAGCGGTGTAACAGAAGTTGAAAAGAGAGCTGTTTTAGAAGCAAGCAATAATGCAGGTGCTAAAAAAACATACTTGATTGAAGAACCAGTTGCAGCTGCCATAGGTGCAGGACTCGATATAACAAAGCCATCAGGTCACATGATTATTGACATGGGTGGGGGAACAACAGATATAGCAGTGATTTCCCTCGGAGGAATAGTAGTATCCAGATCTATTAAGGTTGCAGGAGATAAGTGTGATGATGCAATCGTAAGATATGTAAGGAAGAAATACAATGTAATGATAGGTTTAAGAAGTGCGGAAGAACTTAAAATTACAATAGGAACAGCCTTCCCAGCAGCAGAAGAAAAGTTTATGGAAGTAAGGGGCAGGAACTTAGTTACCGGATTGCCTGTAAATTTAACTATCTCATCTTCAGATTTGCTAGAAGCAATGGAAGAAACTATTACTTCAATTGCTGATGCTGTCCATTCTGTTCTGGAAAAAACACCACCTGAACTGGCAGCCGATATAAGTGAAAAGGGAATTGTTATGACAGGTGGCGGATGTTTAATTAATGGAATGGATAAACTTCTTGAAAAGAGAACCGGTTTAAATGTAATTATAGCAGAGGATGCCGTATCTTGTGTTGCTAAGGGAACAGGTCAGGCTTTAGAGCACATGGATGTATTAAAGGATGCTTTGCTTTCAGACAATATAAAAACAAATTACAATGTGGGATAGGAATCCTGATTTTTCGCTGTGTTCAGAGTGACGATTGTGTGTCCTCAAAATAGACCTATTAGATTAAATTACTATAAAGAAAGAAGTAGAGGTAAAATATGAAAGTTAGAAAGGCAGTAATACCTGCTGCAGGGCTTGGTACAAGATTTTTACCGGCAACGAAAGCAATTCCTAAGGAAATGCTGCCAATTGTAGATAAACCAACGATACAATACATAGTTGAGGAAGCTGTTGCTTCTGGAATTGAAGATATTTTAATAATTACAGGGAGAAACAAGGGGTCAATCGAAAACCATTTTGACAGAGCCCCCGAGCTTGAATATAATTTAGAAAAAAATAATAATGAAGAATTTTTGGAAGAAGTAAGAAATATTTCTAAAATGATAAATATCCATACTGTAAGACAAAAAAACCCCTTAGGATTGGGGCATGCAATTTATTGTGCGAAATCTTTCGTAGGTAATGAGCCTTTTGCAGTCCTTTTAGGGGATGATATTGTTGATTCAAAGAAGCCTTGCCTCAAACAAATGCTTGAAATGTTTGAAGAATATGGGTCTACAATTCTTGGAGTTCAGGCGGTAGAATGGGAAAATGTTAACAAGTATGGCATAGTTTCAGGCAATAAAATTAACGACAGAATGTACACTGTAAATGATTTGGTGGAAAAGCCATGTAAAGATGTGGCACCGACGAATATAGCTATATTAGGAAGATATATAATCACTCCGAAAATATTTGACATATTAAAAAATACAAAAACCGGTGTAGGTGGAGAAATACAGCTAACGGATGGATTAAAGGAACTTTGCAACATAGAAGAAGTATATGCATATATATTTGAAGGCAGAAGATACGATGTTGGGTCTAAGATGGGTTTTCTTGAAGCAACTGTAGACTATGCACTTAAAAGAGATGATTTAAGAGAGGGATTTAAAGATTATTTAAAATCTATAATAGATTAAGAGGTGGGGATAATGCATAATGAAAAGTATGAAATATGGCTTAACAGTCCATACGTAGACGAGAATTTAAAAAGGGAATTAAAAACAATTGAGAAAATCGACTTAGAAATTGAGGACAGGTTTTATAAGGAGTTGGAATTTGGCACAGGAGGCATGAGGGGGAAAATTGGTGCAGGTACTAACCGCATGAATTTTGTCACTGTAGCTAAAGCAACTCAAGGAATTGCTGATTATTTAATTGAAAAGCATGGAAGTGAAGGTATTTCAGCGGCAATAGCATATGACTCCAGATATATGTCTAAAGAGTTTGCAGAAAAAACTGCAGGTGTATTTGCAGCTAACAATATTGAAGTTTATATTTTTGATTCTTTACGACCGACACCACAATTATCTTATGCAGTGAGATACTTTAAGTGTAAAACGGGAGTTGTGATAACCGCTAGCCATAATCCGCCAGAATACAACGGCTATAAGGTTTATGACGAATTTGGGGGACAGGTTGTAGAGGATGCTAATAAAATAATAGAAAAAATTAATGATGTTAAATTAGAAGATATAAAAGTATCTGATATTGAAGGAAATGACAGAATTCACATAATTGGCAATGATGTGGATACATCTTACATAAATGAAATAAAGAATTTAAGTTTAAGAAATAATGTAGATAAAAGTATAAAAATAGTATACACTCCTCTACATGGTACAGGTAACATGCCCGTAAGAAGAGTACTAAGTGAAATGGAATATGAGAATGTATTCGTTGTGAAGGAACAGGAAAAACCTGATCCTGAGTTCTCAACCGTTAAATCTCCAAATCCCGAAGATATAGACTCTTTTGAAATAGCAATTGAAAAGGCTAAAGAAGAGGGTGGAGATCTTATTATAGGTACAGATCCTGATTGTGATCGTGTGGGAGCAGTAGTTCTGCATAAGGGAGACTATGTTCCTTTGAACGGAAATCAAACAGGAGCCTTGCTTTTAAATTATTTGCTTACATCTTTGAATGAACAAGGAAAAATGCCTGAAAATCCAGTTGTTGTTAAAACAGTTGTAACTAGTGAAGTTGCCAACTGTATTGCAGATAAATTTAAGGTAACAATTCTTGATACATTGACAGGTTTTAAATATGTTGCTGAACTAATGCAGAAATTTGAGGAAACAAAAGAATATAATTTTTTATTTGGATATGAAGAAAGTTATGGGTACTTAGCAGGAACCTTTGTAAGAGATAAGGATGCTGTAATTGCTTCGATGCTCATTTGTGAAATGGCTGCATATTATAAGAAACAAGGAAAAACTTTAGTTGATGTATTAAATGAAATATATGAAGAACAAGGCTATTATATAGAAGAAACAGTTTCGCTAAGCTTTTCTGGTGTAACAGGACAAAGTAAAATGAAGTCAATAATGGAATACTTCAGAGAACACAAGTTAAATTCTTTATCTGGTAAGGCAATACCTTACATAAATGATTACAAGATGGGTATTTCATTAGACCTTATTAAAGGAACTACAGAAAAATTAAATTATCCAAAATCAGATGTTTTGAAATTTTGCTTTGAAGATGGTTCATGGCTTGTGCTAAGACCTTCCGGAACAGAACCTAAGTTGAAAGTATATTTCTCAATTAATGGTGAAAGTAAAAATGAATCAAGAGAAAGATTAGAAAAAACCAAAAGCGAAATTCTAAATATAATTGACCGTATTCAAATTAACATTAGTGAAAACTAAAATCTAAAAGGGAGGCGTAAAATATGCAAATATTTAAATCTGCCCGAAGAATAATTTTATTAATTGTGGTTTTTGTAACGACTTTAAACACACTTGTTCTCGCCGGCATTAATCCGCCAAGGGAAGAATTAGAGCTTATGATTGAGGAGGTTGCCGAAAAGAGGGCAATACCCGCCATACTTTTGAAAGCAATAGCAAGAATAGAATCAGTTTATGAGCATTATGATTACAGAGGTAATCCAAGAATTAACGGTACCAGCATAGGCCTCATGCAAATTAACAACAGATATGGGGGTTATGACAACCACAGGCTAAAATATGACATTTTGTATAACATTGAAGCAGGTGCAGATGTACTTCTTAGTAAATGGAGCATGAGCTCTTACAATCAAGTTTCAAGTGTTGGTAATATGGATCCAAATATTTTAGAAAATTGGTATTTTGCTCTTTGGGCATATAATGGCTGGGCTCAGAGCAACAATCCACACATGATTCATTCCTATGCAAAAAAATACACATACCAGCAGTTGGTATATGACATTATAGAAAAAGAATATGATGGGAAAATTAATAATATAGATTTCTCATATCTTCCTGCAACAGGGAAACCAAGCAGATCCCTTGTTGTTCCAACACCTGCATATATAAATAGGGGTGATATAATCCTCTATGAAAAGGGGGATTATGTAAGAACTGACGGTATAAGAGGAACATATCATTTAAGGGATGGTCCTGCAGGAAAATATATACATGACCTTGGTGAGAACCAACTAGGTACAATAACCGAGGGCCCTGTATTACAAAATGGCTACTACTGGTACAAGGTATATATAGATGAAAATACACAGGGCTGGATAGAAAGAAACTTCCTTTATCGTACAGGTGACTCTGAATATGGGAGATATGTATTTGAAGACATATCATTTCATTGGGCTAGAAAAGTCATCATGGATTTGTATGGCAAAGATATAATCAGCCAGGCAAAGTTTTATAATCCTGATAATGATGTTACAAGAGAAGAGTTCTGTATACTATTAAGTAAAACCCTTGATTATGCAGGTTATAAAGATATTGAAGAAGACATAGCTCAAGAGCCTACCATATTAGGAAACCTAGAAAATTTAAACTTATGGGCTATAGAATATGTAGAAGATGTTTATGAATTAGGCTTGATTGATGAGGAAGATTTACTTCAACCTTTGACAAGCTTAAGCCGTAAAGAAGCAGCTGTTATAATTGAAAGTTTATTTGAAATAAATGAAAAATTTTCTTCATTAAATATAGTAGACATTTTTTCGGATATAAGTAACCTAAAAGAAGAAGAAATAAATGCCATAAAAACAGCATACACAAATGGTATTATGTCTGGAAAAAGCTCAGTATCATTTAGCCCGGACTCAAAATTAACTAGGGCAGAAGCTGCAGCAATAATGTTAAAAATTTCAGAAAGCCTATAATTGTTAGTGTTATAAATAGAAATTCGAGGGTGAAGGAATCTTCGTCGCGGTATTGATAACAGGTGATAATTATTGAATTACAAAGAATATGGTTCCATCTTATGAACCATACTCTTTTTTATTTTTCCTAACATAATAAAGCTAATTACATAAATACAGGTATAATTTTCAATTATATGGGAATATTTACATTATCTAAAGAGTGAAATTTTAGGATTTCGCATAACAAGGAGGTATGTGAATTTGAAACCCATAACCCGTAAAATAATTATTTCGATAATAATACTTTTATTTATATTTAACACGACAGTCTATGCAGGAGTAAACCCTTCACGACAAGAACTTGAAAAAATGATTGAAGATGTTGCACTAAAAAGAGGTATACCTGCAATATTTTTGAAAGGAATTGCAAGAGTAGAGTCGGTTTATAAGCATTTCAATCCTGACGGTAGCCCGCTAATATGTGGAACAAGCATTGGGCTTATGCAAATAAATAATATATATGGAGGCTACGATAACCATAGACTAAAGTATGATATATTGTACAATATTGAAGCAGGAGCAGATGTTCTGCTGCAAAAGTGGAGCATGTCTTCATATAATCAAGTTTCAAGTGTAGGTAACATGGATCCAAATGTTTTAGAAAATTGGTATTTCGCTCTATGGGCATACAACGGCTGGGCTCAAAGTAATAATCCTGTCTCCCCCTACGCTAAAAAGTATACTTACCAACAGTTGGTTTATGATGTAATTGAAAGGGAATATGGGAAAAAAATAAATAATATTGATTTTTCGTATCTTCCAAGGGATGTAAAACCAAGTAGGTCCTTGGTGGTTCCTACCCCTAACAAATATTCAAACGGTAATATGATATTTTATGAAAAGGGGGATTTTGTAATAACAGATGGTATAAGAGGTGCATATCATTTAAGGGATTCACCAGCAGGAAATTATGTTCATCAGTTGAATGTTAACCAACTTGGAACAATTACCGATGGCCCTGTCCTTCAGAATGGATACTACTGGTACAAGGTATATATTGATGAATCAAAAGAAGGCTGGATAGAAAGAAACTGGCTGGTTCGTACAGGAGATACCCAATACGGCATATATATATACAAAGATATACCCTTCCATTGGGCGAGAAAAACTATCATGGATTTATATGGTAAGGGAATCGTAAGCGAGGCCTTCATGTTTAATCCTAATAAGTATGTAACATTTGAGGAGTATTGCACTTTTCTAAGCAGGACATTATCTTATATAGAAACAACTAATGGACAAAGCAAAATACAAACAGGAAATACAGTGCCTTTTATAAATTTTACAAATGTCTCTTCCTGGGCACTAGATTATGTAAAAGATGTATATAGTAGGGGATTATTAGTAGAAATACAAAATCCATCAGGAGGCATCGAACGTAAAAAAGCTGTCTTATTAATTGAAGATATATTGGTAAGTAGCGATAAGTACATGGACATAGATATTAAAGCAATTTTTTCTGATCTGGAAAATCTCACAGAAGAGGAAATTTCAGCTGTTAAAACAGCCTATGTAAACGGAGTAGTATCCGGAAAGAGCCAGAAGGCCTTTTACCCTGATGAATATTTGACCAGAGCAGAAGCTGCAATGATAATGGCCAACATAGCAAAAAAATATGTCCGTTAAATAATAAGAAGGTTCTATATCCTTTCATGACTAGAACCTTCTTTAATTTTAATGATAGTGACAATGTCATGCTATGAATAAAGGGCGTAGCCCGTGTCATTCTGAGAGCGCAGCTCGAAGAATCTCAGGTTTTAAACATGAGATCCCGCAGTCTCGTTCACAAATTTATCTGCTCCTAGCGTCGCATAAATTTGGAACTCGTTGCGAATGACCTACCATCCATTTCTCAGAAAAAAGACTCTGAGAAATGGGGTTAGGGCATCTTTCGCTGTGCTCAGGATGACAGATATCAACTAAGAAATCTCTCATGGAGACACTTTTCTTTCAAAATTATGAAATCTTATATCATAAATCCTATCAAATTCTTTTGTCTCTTTATTATATGTCACAGCAGACCTGTTTCTATTGAGAAGCTTTACAATTCTATACACATCAATCCAAATTTCTGCTAATGCTTCTTTTTGAGATTCATCAAAAACCAATTGCATACCAAAATGAAGGTGAGGAGTATTAATATTATTGACATTTTCTTTTCTTGAGTAGCCTGTCATTCCCAAGTATCCGATTACATCTCCTGCTAATACAACATCTCCTTCCTTGAGATTCTTAACATAAGGATGATCCTTTCTCAAGTGAGCATAGTAGTAATATCTTTTGTTATCCAAAGAGCGTATTCCTATTCGCCAACCTCCATATTGATTCCAGCCTAGTGCTTCAATTCGTCCTGATTCAACGGCAACAATGGGAGTACCTATGGAACCTACAAGGTCATTTCCAAGGTGGACTCTTCTGAAACCATAACTTCTGGAATTTCCAAAGTCATCATAATGACCGTAGTGGTAGCCTCCCCCTATAGGAGAAAATGCTTTTAATCCATATTTCTTTACCCAAACTTTTTCACCAGTATTTTCATCCTTCACCTGGACTTCGAAAGGTCCTACAAATCCTTCAAATACCGCCTTGTAGGCTTCATAATAGTAATTGTAGTGGGTGAGGTTCTCGGTCAAGTCTTCAATACTTTCACCATTCTTTAGTTTGCTTATTAAATTATCCATGTCTTTAGCCTTGTATCTGGAAAAAAAGTCACCCCCATACCTGGTCCCAAGATAAGCCAATATTTCAATCCAATCCAATTTTACTTCTTCTTCAAGACTATTAACATCGGCTTTTAAAGCTTTATCCATGGCATCATAAGAAACTCTAAAATCCACCCATTTAATGAAATTCTTTTCTTCATCTGCAGAAACAGATTGACTATTATTTATAAATAAATAAATAATTGCAGATACAATAAATATAATAGCAAAAATTATTAATAGTGATTTCCATTTTATTTTGATAATCATTAATTACCTCTTAACTTAAAATAATATCATTTAACAGTAGATGGATACTTTTGGGGACATTCCTCGTATCCCTCAAAGACTA
>CAZTML010000015.1:17526-23024 GCA_964614935.1 uncultured Clostridia bacterium
CATTTAACAGTAGATGGATACTTTTGGGGACATTCCTCGTATCCCTCAAAGACTATACCTCAGCACGGGGACATTCCTCTTATCCCTCAAAGACTACCCCTAAAATAGAGGTGTGTCCCCCATCCTTTTAAGGAGGTGTGCCCCTCTACTGCTATTAATTTTATGCAAATTGTCTCTTGTTAGAACTCTTATTCTTATATGTATCCTTATTTCCAATGTTTGTATTTAGCGGTTTAGATAGCAAAAGAGAAAAAGTTTGTAAATCTAATATTTTTGTGATACTATGAATTGATTAATTGGATGTTCATGTGCATAGGGAGGACGATGAATTGAAATTTTGTTCATTATACAGTGGGAGCAGTGGAAACTGCCAATATATAAAGACAGAAAATGCAACTATAATTGTAGATGCAGGCTTAAGTGGGAAAAGAATTCAACAGGAAATTGTAAATATTGGAGAAGATCCTAAAAAGATAGATGCCATATTTATAACACATGAACATACAGACCATGTTAAAGGTGCAGGTGTAATGTCAAGGCGACTTGATATACCCATATATGCCAACGAAAAAACCTGGGATGCAATGTCTTCTGCTATAGGAGATATTAAATCACACAATATAAAAATATTAGATGAATATGTACAAGTAGGAGATTTGGAAATTAAATCATTTGATATATCCCACGATGCGGCTCATCCTGTAGGTTATAATATATTTTACAAAAATAAAAAAATTAGCTTGGTTACAGATACAGGCTGTATAAATGAAACAATAATTAATAGTATTTCAGATTCTGATTTGCTATTAATAGAATCAAACCATGACGAAGATATGGTCCTTATAGGCCCCTACCCCTGGCCTCTTAAAAAAAGGGTTTTAGGTGAATTTGGACATATTTCCAATGAAACAGCAGGACGCTTAATAGCAAAGATTGTTAAAAGGGGAAACGAAATAATTTTGTTAGGACACTTAAGCCAGGAAAATAACTTTCCTCAGTTGGCCTATAAGACGGTAGAATCTATATTGGTGGAACATTCAATAGATGTGAATCCCGGCATCTGTCTTGATTTAACATACAGGGATAGATCAAGTAAGGTATTTGAAATATAGGTGAAGTATGAAAGATAAGAGTGACAAAATAATTTTTGCATGTTTAGACCATGTTGACCAGGCTCTTGATGACTTTGTAAATTTTCAAGAGACACCTCCTCAATTAAATAAAACTCAAGAAAAGCATAAATGCACTTATTGCCCAGATAATGCAGAATATATTATTACAAAATAATAAAAAATAATTCTTGAATTAGACTATTTCTGGTGCTATAATATATAAGCTATCCTGCCCTTGGAAAACAGGGGCCAAAAGTCCAAAGGAGGTGACTCGAATGAGAAAATACGAAGGTGCTTTTATCTTATTATCTAACCTAGAGGAAGATGTAAGAAATGCAGAAATTGAAAAAGTAAAAAGCATAATAACTGAAAGACAGGGAACAGTTGAAAAGGTTAATGAGTGGGGTCATAGAAGACTTGCTTATGAAATCGACAAAAAAAGAGAAGGTTATTATGTGTTTATTGAATTTACTGCAGGCTCAGATGCTGTTGACGAAATCGACAGAATCTGTAAAATAAGCGACAATTATATTAGACATATGATCACAGTAGAAGAAGAAAAATAAATAAAATAAGGAAGAGGTAGTATTATGAATAATGTTGTATTAATCGGAAGACTGACTAGAGATCCAGAACTAAGATTTATACCAAGTACAGGTTTGGCTGTTGCAAAATTTTCTTTAGCAGTAGATAGAGAAATGTCCAGAGATAAGAAACAGGAAGCGGCATCTCAAGGAAAACCGACAGCAGATTTCATAAACATAACTGTATTTGGAAAAACTGCGGAATTATGTGCTAATTATCTTGCAAAAGGAAGACAGTGCGCAGTTCAAGGCAGAATATCCACAGGTAGTTATACTACACAAACCGGAGAAAAAAGATACACTACAGAAGTTATAGCGGATAGAGTAGAGTTTATAGGTGCGAGAGATCAATCTTCATCAAATCAAGGAGGTCCTGTACAGCCAGATAGCAGCTTTTTCAACGATTTCCCAGATGAAGACAATGATATATTCCAACCCGTAGATGACGAAGATATTCCATTTTAATAACTATCGGAAGGAGGAGAACTATGAGTTCTAGACAAGACAGAGGCGACAGAAACGAAAGATTTAACAAAAGAAGACCTCGTAAAAAGGTATGCCAATTTTGTCAGGAAAAGACAACGCATATAGATTATAAAGACCTTGGAAGGTTAAAGAAATATACAACTGAAAGAGGCAAAATTTTACCAAGAAGAATTACAGGTGCTTGTGCAAAGCATCAAAGAATGGTAACAAGAGCAATCAAAAGAGCAAGGTCAATTGCTTTATTACCATACGTAGCAGACTAATAAAGGGACGTATTTAAAATAAGTTCTAATAAAAAGGATTTATGCTCAAGCATAAATCCTTTGTTTATTTCATTGCTATAAATAAGCTGTGAAGCAGCGTGTCCCTATACCTTATTTGCATCCACCACCACATCCGCCACAACCTGAATCATTTCCTCTAGATGAAGATTTTGTCATAGTCACAACAGGTTTCATTCCAACCCCTTTGCCGTCATTTTCTTCGCTAGATACAATTATGAATCCACCGTACTCTTCAATTAATGACTTTTCAGAAATAAAAGTTATTTCCTTTATTACTTCAACCTCATCATCGTCATTTGCTTCATCTATATATACACCAAACATTGGTCCACTGCAACCAACACGGTCAAGTCCAATCCTCACATTGTAAGATTCAACTTCAGTCTTATCCAAAAGCTCCTTAAATTCTTTATAAGCTATATTATCTATAAATATCATAGTATTATCCTTTCAAATAAACTTACCATACAATGATAACACATTAAAAATTAATTGTATATTAAAATTTTTCCATAGCCTATCATCCTGAGAGCTTTGTGTCGAAGAATCTCATATTTGAAACATGGGATACGACTCGTTTATTTCATATTCACAATCTCAACACCCGTATAATAATGATTTAATATTTCCTTGTAATTGTAGCCTTCATTAGCCATGCCATCAGCGCCCCACTGGCTCATTCCTACACCGTGGCCATATCCTGTAGTTAAAATTTCTATTTCATTACCGGACTGGATAAAGCTGAAATTCGTGGAATTTAAATTGAACATTGACCGGATTTCCCGTCCTGAAATTTCATTATTATCAATTAATATAGTTTTAATTTTCCCGCCTTCACTAACCTCACCAAGAACAATTTTCTCACCTAAGTTATTTGCTGTTATATTCATATTACCATAGACAGACTTTATCTTATCAATAAATTCACTGGTGGTTATTTTAACCGACCCATTCAGTCTTGGCGATTCACCCTCATAAGGACTTTCCACACTCCTTAAGTAAGGAACTGCAGCAGAAAACACATCTTCTGAATTTTCCGTCCTGCCACCGCTGGTTGAATGATACAAGGGTTCAATAATTTTTCCATCATAAGTTAAAATTTGCCCCCTTGTTGATTCCACAGCTTCTTCAATTTTAGCCCAATAATTTTCATACCATCCATCAACATGTGACCCGATTAAATCATTTTTTGAAGTCCACACTTGACAATGGATGCTTGTACAAATAGGTGCATTTCTATGTTCTTCTTGGCCATCGGGATATTTCTTTAAACGATACAACAAGTATGTTCTTGCAGTTACCCCTTGAGCTTTCAGAGCTTCAATATTAAACTCTGCCGGCATTTCTGATGCAACTACTCCCTTTAAATACTCTTCAAAATCAATTACCATTACTTCATTTGTTTTACTGTTGTAGACCTTGATTAATTCAGGTTCACTAACCTCAATTGTGTCAAATTTTTCTTCATGCTTGTTGCTTTCATCTTTTGGCTCAACCCCTTCTTCAATTACAGCTGCACTGGTTATGTGCATTTTTTTTTCGAAGAAATTCAAAGATAGATTTGGAATAGTCAAAAGCATTGCAAATACAACCAAAGCATAAATTATACGGTTTAACATAAAAATCAACCCCTTTATCATAAGTTTTCTTTAATATTGTATGAAAACTAGAAAAAATTAGAACAAAATGTATTAAATTTTAAAAATGGGACACACTATTTTCAGATAATAAAGAAGTATTAAACGGGAGGTTTATATGAAAAACAACAGATTTGCGAGAGCAAAAACTAAAATGAAGGATTTCTTTATTAGACTTAAACATAAGGATACAAGCTTCTTAATAATAGCTTTAGCCATAGTACTTTTGGCAACAGCAGTGGTGTGGAGATACAGCAACAGACCAGAAGGCAGTGAAAGTGAAATAGCTGAAAATCCAAGCGGAGATGTTCAAGCTCATGAAGACCCTGATGAAGAGTATAATCAAGCTTTAATGGATGATTATGAAAAGGCACAAGGTGAAGAAGATGATGATGATGATGATGAAGGGGTTCAAAAGGATAAACCGGACTTAGAGTCAATGAAAACACCTTTATCCGGAGAATTAACAAGGGAATTTACAATGGATGACCTGGTATATTATGAGACAATTGGTGAGTGGAGAGTACATAAAGGAATTGATATAAAACCAAAAGATACTTTATTGATTGAATCTGTTATGTCGGGGAAAGTAGAAGCTGTAAACAATTCAGAAATTACAGCAACAGAAATTATTATTGATCATGGAAACAATGTAAAAACATTGTACAGTAATTTAGTTTCAGCTAATGTAAAAGCCGGTGATACCGTTGAAAAAGGGCAAGTTATAGGAAACTTAGGAAAAACAGTCAGCATTGAGTCAGCAGAAGGTGCACACCTTCATTTTGAATTACAGGTTGACGGTAAACAAGTAAATCCTTTGGACTATATTACCATTGAATAGCAAAATGAGGTTCTAATAGGACAAATAAACGCATAAAAATGTAAATAAGACGGTATAATGCCAAAGGGGGTTAAACATGAAAGATTACATAGAACGCAGGGCCATGGAGATTGCGGAATATATTATAAGTACTGAATCCACCGTAAGACAGACGGCTAAGAAATTTGGCGTCAGTAAAAGCACAGTCCATAAGGATGTAACAGAGCGTCTTCCCAAATTGAACCCTCCAGCTGCAAGCGAAGTTAAGAAAGTTTTGCTTAAAAATAAGTCTGAAAGACATATTAGGGGAGGTAAAGCTACTCGCTTAAAATATAAAGAAGCACATGAGCACGACAAAGTTAGTAATATGTAATTAACCACTTGATGAGAGACACTAACTGCAATAGGTTGGTGTCTTTTTAATTTTTGTATGCAATTTATATTTATGATTAATTATGGCGTGTCACAAGGACATAAATGATCGTCAGGACATTATTAGGACATTTTCTATTTAAAATGGTGAAAATTAATGATATTTCAGAGTATAAGAAAATTGTTAAAGAAAGAGACGAAGC